>JBJTKE010000718.1:0-9742 GCA_046096285.1 Chloroflexota bacterium | reverse complement strand
TCAGCCCGGCGTCCTGGTAGGTGCTGCTGGTCCAGGCGACGGTTCCCTCGAGCCCGCAGCGGCGGATGTTGATGTCCTTGTCGATTTCGAGCGCATCCGTTTCGTCGTAGGCGCCGGGGGCGACGCCGATCTCGCCGCCGGAGGATGCCGCGGCATAGGCGCCCGAGATGGTGTCGTAGTCGCACCCGGAGGCGCAGACGGTGCACTTCGCGGCGCAGGCGTTCCCTGCGCAGAAGGCCGAGACGCAGTCTTCGTCGGCGGCGCAGGCCGTTGTGGCCGGGAGCAGGCAGAAGGTGCCCGCCGGGCCGTTGGCGGCGTAGGTGGTGCAGGAGGCGTTGGCGTCCAGGCACCGGTCGCTCGGGGTGCAGGCGCCGCCGTTGGCGATGCCGGCCGGGCCGCAGGCGCCGTTCCTGCACGCGCCTGTCGCGCAGACCTCGTTCTTGCCGCAGGGGGTGCCGTGCGGGTAGAGGCAGTAGGTGCCGGCGGGCGTGCCGGTCTCGTAGGCGACGCAGGCGGCGACGGCGTTCTTGCAGATGTCGCCGGGGGCGCAGGCCGCGCCGGTGTCGATCTTGACGGGGACGGTCGAGGTGCAGACGCCCTGCTTGCAGGCGAGGGTGCCGCAGCAGGTCTGCTTCTTCTTGCACGGCTGGCCGACGGAGATGCAGCGGCATTTGCCCTTTTTCTCGCCCTTCGCGATCAGGCAGAACCCGGTGCAGCAATCGCCGTTGCGCTTGCAGCGGTTCTCCTTGCAGGGGCCCTCGGCGTTGGGTTGGCCGCGGCGGCGGCCACCGGTTTCATGGGCGCGATGGTTGCCGTGGCGGCGTTTGCCGCGGTCGGCGGAGCCGTCATCGGGAGCGAGCGCCAGGCCGAGGGAGGCGCCGAGGGCGGCTTTCAGGCCGGAGCGCCTGCTGGCGGCTGCGCCAAGAAGGCGCGCGATACGATCGAAGGCAGCGGAATCCACGGAAGACCTCCTCCTGCTTGGGGAACCCGGGCGGCCCGCGCTGGCGCAACGCCTGCCGCCTGGCGAAGCAGGAGGCGATTTCAATTTCCGCAAACCATGCGGATAAACACCACGAGGAATACCCACGAATAACCAACGGATAGTGGGTGGGGAACCGGCAGACAACCCACGGAAGGAGCGCCCGGCGGCACGGACGGGGCGCGATGCCGGCCCGGATCAGACCGCGGTCCAGCCGCCGTCGACCGGGAGGGCGATGCCGGTGACCATGCGGGCGCCAGGCGAAACGAGGTAGCGGGCGGCCTCGGCGACATCCTCCGGGTCGGCGAAGCGGCCCTGCGGGGTGCGGGCCAGGAGATCGCCGCCGGCGACGGGATCGGTGAGCAAGGGCGCGGTCATGGGGGTCATGACGAAGGTCGGGCAGAGGGCGTTGACGCGGATCGGGATGGTGGCCCACTCGTAGGCGAGCACCCGGGTGAGATTGACGACGCCGCCCTTGCTGGCGCAGTAGGCGGCGCGGTCCTTGTAGCCGACGAGGCCCATGATGGAGGCGACGTTGACGATGCAGCCGCCCGCCGGGGACTGGTCGCGCATGGCCCGGCCGGCGCGCTGCGCCATGAAGAACAGGCCCTTCAGGTTGACGTCGAGCACGAGGTCCCAGGCCTCCTCGGTGACGTCGAAGGCGGCCTGGCGGACGTTCAGCCCGGCGTTGTTGACGAGGATGTCGAGGCGGCCGAAGGCGGCGCAGGCGGCGGAGACGCAGGCGTCGATGGAGGCAAGGTCGCGGACGTCGAGGGGCAGAGGGAGGGCGGCGCCGCCATCCGCCTCGATCAGGTCGGCCACCTCGGCCGCGAGGCGCTCCTTTCCCGGCAGTTCGGAGACGGCCACCCGCGCGCCGTCGGCGGCGAGGGCGAGGGCGATGGCCCGGCCGAGGCCGCTGCCAGCCCCGGTGACGATGGCGGACTGGCCGGCCAGGGCGCCGGAGCGGTCACGGGAGATGGTCATGCTGTCGCCTCTTGCTGCCGAGCGGGTGGCCGGTTCCTGCGGCAGGATACGCGGCAACGGGTAGCCGGAAAAGACGGGAACTCGGGAGTTTTGCGCGGTTGACCCTCGGTAGCCGCCATGCTACCGTGCAGGAGCACCAAACGGAGTGGCGACCCCGGCGAAGGGATGCGCCACCCGTGGTGAAGGGAGCCGGGAGTGCTCCCCGGGCGGCAGGCGCGGGCGAACCCGGCCACGGCCGCGGCGAACAGGGCCGGCGATGGACGCCGGAACGGCCGGCAACCCGCCGGCATGGAGGCAGGCACCGTGTACGAGGTTGGCAAGGAAGGCCCGATGAGGGGCCTCGAGCTCGAATTCGTGGGCGACCGGCTGAAGAAGCATGTGAAGCGGCGGGATGCCTTCAAGGGCGGATTCGCCGGGCTGGCGGCGCTGGCCGCGGCGACCGGCGTGGGCCGCGGCGTCTCGGCCAACGAGGCGGTAGCCTCGCTCGGGCTGATCCCGGAGGATCTGCCGGCGGTGAAGTACAAGGCGGCCACCTCCGAGGTGGGCGCGGCCTCGACCTGGGTGGCGCACGGCATGGAGGTGGCGAAGTTCTACGGCCAGCTCCTCGGCATCGAGGTGACCTCGTTCGATGGCGAGTTCTCGGTCGAGAAGCAGCTGCAGGACATGCAGACCATCGCGACCCAGGACTTCAACTTCGTTGCGGTTCACCCGTCGGCTTCCGACGCGCTGGTCGACGCGGCGACGCAGGTCGTTTCCAGCGGCAAGCCGCTGATCATCATGGACACCCGGCTGATCCAGGATCCGGAGGAGTTCGCGGCCTTCGATTACCTGACCTACCTCGAGCCGGACAACATCTACATGGGCGAGACGGTGGCCAAGCAGCTGTTCGACGCCATCGGCGGCGAGGGCGAGGTCATCCACACCCAGGGCCAGCTGGGACACACCGGCGCCCAGGGCCGCGCCCTCGGCTTCAACAACATGCTGAAGCAGTACCCGGGGATCAAGGTCGTCGACGAGACCCCGGGCGACTGGAAGATCGACCAGGTGGCCTCGCTCTGGCAGGACCTCCTGCAGCGCTTCCCGGACGTCAAGGGCGGCTTCTTCCACTCTGACGACATGGCGCTGGCGGCGGCCTCGGTGGTCGAGGCGGCGGGCAAGCAGGATACCGTCAAGCTGGTCGGCGTCGACGGCGGCAAGAACGCCTGCGAGGCGATCCGCGACGGCAAGCTGCTGGCCTCGGTGATCAACCCGTCCGGCCGCATCCACGGCGGCGCGATCTGGGCCGGCTACCTCAGCCTGTCCGGCACCGACATGGCCAAGGACGGCCTGCCGAAGTTCATCCGGACCGACGGCGGCCCGATCACGGTCGACAACGCCGCCGGGTACATCTGGCTCTACGACAACATGCAGTACTAGTTCGCCAGTCCGGACCGACGGGCGGCGGGCGGCGCGGGCGCTTCACGGCGCGCGCGGGCCTGCCGCCCGTCGATCCCGTAAGGACGCGCCATGCCCGCTCCTGCTTCCGCTTCCGCTCCTGATCCGGGTTTCGCGGCCGCCGGTTCCGGCGCCGCTGCCGTGGCCGAACCGGTGCTGAAACTCGAACACGTCACCAAGCGCTTCGGCGGGGCGACCGCCCTGGACGACGTGTCCTTCGACCTGCTCCCCGGTGAGATCCACGGGCTGGTCGGGGAGAACGGGGCCGGCAAGTCCACCCTGATGAAAATCTTGTCCGGGGTGCACACGCCGGATGAGGGCAGCATCCTCCTCGGGGGTGAGCAGGTGCAGTTCTCCTCGCCGAAAGAGGCGCGGGCGCACGGCGTGGGCATGATCTACCAGGAACTCTCCTGCATGCCGCAGCTGACCATCGCCGAGAACGTGTTCCTTGGCCGGCAGTTGACCGGCCCCGGCGGGCTGGTCAACTGGAAGCGGATGCAGCAGGAGGCGCGCGAGCACCTCGCGGAACTCGGGCTCGACGTCGATGTCACGGCTCCGCTGGGCAGGCTGTCGCTCGGCAACCAGCAACTGGTGGAGATCGCGCGGACCGTCTTTTCCGGAGCGGACATCATCGTGCTCGACGAGCCGACCTCGGCCCTCTCCGGCCCCGAGGCGACCCGGCTGTTCGAGGCGATGGCCAGCCTGAAGAGCCGGGGCCGCAGCCTGATCTTCATCTCCCACTTCCTCGAGGACGTGCTGGCCGTCTCCGACCGGGTGACGGTGCTCAAGAACAGCCGCAAGGTGGCGACGCTGCCGCGCGAGGGCCTGACCAAGCACCGCCTGATCGAGTTGATGATCGGCCGCGACGCCGACCAGTTGGCGGAAAGCTACGAGGAGGGGATCACGCTGCCGGAGCGCTCGACCGGGCCGGTGGTGCTGTCGCTGGCCGGGCTGACCGCGCCGGGGGCCTACGAGGATCTCACCTTCGATGTGCGGGCCGGCGAGATCGTCGGGGTGTTCGGCACCCTCGGGGCGGGCATGACCGAAATGGCGCGCACGCTGTTCGGGCAGTTGCCGCCGGCGGCGGGAACGGTGACGCTGGAGGGCAGGACCATCGCCCCGGCGACGACGCGGCAGGCGAAGAACCTGGGGATCGCCTACCTCTCCGAGAACCGGCGCAAGACGCTGTTTCCCCGGCACGAGATCTACAAGAACATCTCCCTGGCCCATCTCGACACGCTGCTCGGGCCGCTGGTGCGGCAGAAGCGCGAGGTGGAGGTGGCCACCGACCTGGTGCGGCGGACGGGGACGCGGCCGGCCAATCCGTTGCTGCTGGCGGGGAACCTGTCGGGCGGCAACCAGCAGAAGGTGGTGCTGGCGAAGTGGCTGACCAGGACGCCGAAGGTGCTGATCCTGAACGAGCCGACGCGCGGCATGGACGTCGGGGCGAAACGGGAAGTGCTGGACCTCGTGAAGACGCTGAAGAACGAGGGCGTGGCGATCCTGTTGCTGTCGACCGAACCGGAGACGGTGATGGCGGAGTCGGACCGGGTGCTGGTGATGAGCCGGGGCCGGGTGACGCGGGAGTTCGCGGGAGAGCGGGTCAGCAAGGACCTGCTGATGGAGTGGGCGTGACGCGGGCGCGGCGGCGCGCCCGGCACGGACGGGAAGGGCGGAACTGATGGCGACACAGGCCCCGGCGGGGCAGCAATCGAGCGGGGGAGCGCTGGGCTGGGCCAGCCGCAACGCGCGGTTGCTGGCGCCGCTGCTCACCTTGCTGGTGATGGTGATCTTCTTCAGCCTGGTGACGGACGTCTTCCTGACGGTGCCGAACCTGCAGAACGTGGTCACCCAGATCGGGCCGATCGCGGTGGCGGCGACCGGCATCACCTACGTGCTGCTGTGCGCGGAGATCGACCTCAGCATCGCCTCGGTGAGCACGCTGACCGGCGTGCTGGCGGCGTGGTTCTTCGTGGGCGACGTGGGGTCGCTGGGGTCGTGGGGCATCCCGGTGGCCCTCATCGTCGCGGCGGTCTGCGGGCTGATCAACGGCTTCCTGTCCGCCTACGTGGGCATCCCCTCGTTCATGATGACGCTGGCGATGCTGACCATCGCGCGGGGCATGTCGGTCTACGTCTCCGGGGGCAAGCCGATCTTCGAGGTGCCGCCGTTGCTGAAGAGCCTCGGCAGCGTCGGCAACCAGTTCTTCGGCATCCCGGTGATCGGGCTGTTCGCGCTGGCGGTGCTGCTGATCGGCGAGTTCGTGCTCTCCTACACCAAGTTCGGCCGCTACGTGTACATGACCGGGGCGAACCGCGAGGCGGCGGAGATGTCCGGCGTCAACACCCGGCAGATCGTGATGATGTCGCTGGTGATCTCCGCGGTGACCGCGGGGCTGACCGGGCTGCTGTTCATCGGCCGCCTGTCGAGCGCGAACCCGTCGGCGGGCGAGGACATCCTGATCAGCACCATCGCGGCGGTCGTCCTCGGCGGCACGAGCCTGTTCGGCGGCGAGGGCGGGGTGCGGAACACGATCCTCGGATTGCTCATCTTCGGCGTGCTCTCGAACGGGCTGAACCTGCTGCCCAACATCCCGATTACCTTCAAGCAGGCGCTGCAGGGGATCGTGCTGCTGGCCGCGCTGCTCCTCAACGTCTTCGCCCTGCGGCTCGAGCGGGTGCAGACGAAGAAGGAGTGAATCGGGCGGCGCTCCGCGCCGGAACGGAGCCGGGCCTCAACGGCCGGTCTCTCTCCCGCTGCCGCAGGGACGGTGGGTTCCCGGTCAGGCGCACATTGCGGAACCGCTCGCGGCAGCCGCTGCGACGCGGCCCGGGTGCTGCGCGGTTGCGGGCCTTCGATCAGCTCGCCACGCACATGAGAGAGCTGGAAAACGTGCAGGAGTATCCACTCGGGCAGACGCAGACGCCTGCGCCACAGTAGGTGTCAAACCCGTGAAGGAGTTCGGTCGGACCGTCCGGCTCGCTCGCGGCGGCGTTTCTTTCGCGCTGCTTCTCGTCGTGCAGGTGAAGCTGCAATTCGCCGGTGGCGTCGTTCCACTGGTGACCGAGCAGGCGGTAGTTCCGGTCGTTGACCTGCGCTCCGATGTGGCCATCCGAAACATCGCGGCTGTCCCGTTCGATGCAGCGGGCGAGGTCGCCGTTGTGGACTTCCCGCACCTTGTCGGCGCGGCGGCAGCGCCCGCTGCCTGAGCCGCCGGTCATGTGAGCGAGATATTCGCCGTCCCTGCCGTTCGGGTGCTGCTCGACCCGGGCGCCCTCGAACTTGCCGCGCCAGATGATGGGCTTGCGCCTGCGCTCCTGACGTCGCTCGGTGGCGGCGCCGGCCGCCGCGGCGTCACGCGCAGGGCCGATGCCGATGCCGATGCCGGCGCCAGTGGCGAGCGCAGAGAGCGCCGCGCCGGCGACAACGGCGGCGCGCCGTGACAGACCCGTTTTTGCCGTGATCCGCCATGTTGGAGCCTCCTCGTGCAGATTCCACACAACCAGGGTGCGCCACGAGTTTCTCTTACGGTGGCGATCGTTCCGGTTACTGGTCCTTTACGTCGCGGGAATCTGCTTGCCCGCACGGGCTCATCCGCGCGTGGCTGGCGCCGCGAGTTGGGCGGGTCGCCATGGGCGCCGGTGTCCCGGTTGACCGGATCAGCGCGGAGGTGTGCCCCGAGGGACTCCCGCTCCCGGGGCCTCGACCACCCGTGCCACCGCTCGTTCCTGAGCAGCACGCGGCAGAAGGCCCGGCTGTCCGAGAGATTGGATTCGCGCCGGCCGGGGCCGCCCGAGAGCCGGCCGAGCACCGCTCCCGGCAAGCGGCACGCGGGGTGCGCGAAGTTCCCGGCGGGACGGCGACGTGCGCCCGCCCGCCCCGCCCCCGGGTCCCCGAAGCCGCGGGCGGAGGACGGCGCGGCGCGGCGAGCGGTTCGCGAGGCGATGGAGTCCGGGGTCGCGGCGGCATCCGTTGCGTGATGCCGGTGGTTCCTGCCAACCGGCTGGCGAGGCATCGAGGCACAGGTCGCGGGAGCGACCGATTTCGCCGCGGAAACCTTCGGCGACAGACCGCCCGGTATGCGACCATCCGGTGAAATCGCAGGAGTGGTCATTCCCTGAAGGAGGTTCCCATGAGCGGCGAACTGAACGCGGCGGCGGCCCTGCTGGGCAGCATCAGCGGCGGCGAGATCGTCGATCTGTCGGTGCCGCTGGACGAGCGGTATCCGGCCGCGTGGCCGGCCCACATGCCCTTCCAGCGCAAGGTATACGCATGGTTCGAGGACCGCGCCGCGCCCCCGCAGCACGTGGCCGGGTGGCGCGGGCCGTACCACACCGGCTGGATCACGCTGGACGAGCACGCCGGCACCCATGTCGACGCGCCCGCGCACTTCATCCCGCCGCCGGGCTCCGGGCTGCCGAACGCCGGCGAGGTCGGGCTGATTCACGGGGATGACCTCGACCTGTCGCGGCTGATCGGCCCGGCCGCGGTGATCGACGTGCGCGATCTGGTGGGGCAGGCGGGGAACGGCGAGAGCCCGATCATCAGCCCGGCCCGGATCGAGGAGTGGGAGGCGCGCCACGGCCGGTTGCAGGCCGGGGACATCGCCCTGTTCAACTCCGGCTGGGACCGCTTCTACCTGCCGATGGCGGAGGGCGGCCGGGCGTTCGTGGTCGATCCCATCGTGCACCAGAGCGCGCCGGGGTGGCCGACGCCGGGAGTGGAGGCGCTGGCCCTGCTGCTGGATCGGGGGGTGAGCGTGCTCGGGCTGGACGGCGCCAGCGTCGGGGCGTGCCAGGACCTGCTGACGCCCCACGTGTTCGGGTTGAGCCGGAACATGATCTACATCGAGTTGCTGGCGAATCTCGACAAGGTTCCGGCGCGGGGGGCGCTGTTCGTGTGCCTGCCGCTGAAGATCGCGGATTCGTCCGCCTGCCCCGCGCGGGCGGTGGCGATCGTGCCGAAGGGATGAGGCGCGGCCGCCGGCGGCCAGGACCCGCCTGCGGCCTGCATGCCGCCGCCAGACAGGAGGAATCAGGATGACGACCAGCGGGCGCGTGGCCGGCAAGTCCACGGTGATCACCGGAGCGGGGGCGGGCATCGGCCGGGCCACCGCGCACCTGTTCGCCCGGGAGGGCGCGAAGGTGGTGATCTTCGACATCAACGAGGAGAAACTGGAGTCGCTGAAGCAGGAGTTGTGGCAGTTCGGCGCGGAAGTCGAGATGGTGACCGGCGACGTGTCGCAGGACGCCGACGTGCGGCGGGCGGTGGCGGCGGCGATGGAGCGGTGGGGACGGCTGGACATCATGGTGGCCAACGCCGGGATCATCCCGCTGCTGGACGTGACCGAGGCCACCGGCGACGACTTCGACGCGGTGATGGCGGTGGACGGGCGCGGGATGTTCCTGTCCTGCAAGTACGCGATCGAGGCGATGCTGGAGATCGGGGAGGGGGGCAGCATCGTCTGCCTGTCGAGCATCTCGGGGCTGGCCGGGCAGAAGCGGCAGAGCACCTACGGGCCGGCGAAGTACGTGGCGAGCGGCATCACGCAGCACCTGGCGATCGAGTGGGCGGACCGGGGAATCCGGGTCAACGCCGTGGCGCCGGGGACGATCCGCACCGAGCGGGTGCAGGCGTTGCCGCTGGAGCCGGGCGGCCCGGAGTACCTGGCGGCCATCGAAAAGATGCACCCGATGGGGCGCATCGGCGAACCGTCGGAGGTGGCGCAGGCGATCCTGTTCCTCGCCTCGGATGACGCCTCGTTCATCACCGGCGCGATCGTGCCGGTGGATGGCGGCTACATGGCGCAGTAGCCCCGGCGGCTGCCGGGAATCCGGATCGCGGCTCGACGCGGCTCGGCTCGGCGCTCCCGGGCATCCCGGGGGCGCCGCCAGTTTCGAGGGAACCGGAAAGCCGCAAGGCGGTCCGGCGGCGGTGCGCGGGCTGGGGTCAGGCGCCGAACGCGGCGAGGTTGACCGCCCCGTCGAGGCTCTCGGGCGCGCCCTCGAGCTGTGCGGCGACGTTTGCGGTCACCCAGTCGCGGATGGGGGCGAGTCCGGCGTCGGAGGCGGCCTTGTCCCGCCAGACGGTGACCGCGCTCCAGGTCAGGGGGTCCGGCCGGAGGACGTACCAGGCGACAAAGCCGTCGAGACCCTGCAGGACGGGGACAAACTCCCGCTCGGACAGGGCAACCAGGTCGGCCCGGTCGGTATCGGGCTTGAGCCTATAGGTGCGGACGGCCAGCCAGCCCGCCGCCGGGGCGGGTAGGGGGGTGGCGGGGGCCGGCCCGGCGTGGGAGGCGGCGATGGGGGGGTGGTGCTGCGCTCCCTCGCATCCGTGGGTGCG
>JBJTKE010000717.1:0-4857 GCA_046096285.1 Chloroflexota bacterium | reverse complement strand
CTTCCCTGCCGCAGCATTCTCGGCGGCGGGGGTTGGCAGCGTGCTGGCAGCAACGGGCCGTTCCGCCGCGGCGGCGCCGTTCCACCTCCGGCAGGAGAAGAGCCTGAACGTGCTGCAGGCGACCTATTTCGTGGCCGCCGGGCAGGAGTTCTTCACCAAGATCGCGCAGGACTGGGGCAGCCAGAACGGCGTCGCGGTGACGACGGACTACGTCGCCTGGCCGGATCTGCAGCCGCGCATCGCGGCCGCGGTCGAGGGAGGCAGCGGCCCGGACGTGGTGGAGATGTGGGACACCTGGCCATACCTCTACTACGAGAACATGATTCCGGTGGAGGAGATGGCTGCCGAGGTGGGGGAGCGGTACGGCGGCTACTACGAGTGGGTGACCAAGACCGCGTCGGTGGACGGCAAGTGGTACAGCGTGCCGCATGGCGCGTCGAGCGCGGCCTTCGCGTTCCGCATCAGCGAACTCGAGAAGGCGGGCGTGGCCGATCCCAAGGTGAACTTCCCGAAGACGTGGGAGGAGTTGCTGGCCGTCGGCGAAAAGCTGAAGGCGAACGGCAAGCCGATCGGGCAGGCGCTTGGCCAGAGCCTCGGAGACCCGCCCAGTTTCGCCTACCCGTACATGTGGGCGAATGGGGCGATGGAGCGTGATGAGGCGGGCAAGGTGGCGATCAACACGCCCGAGTTCACCGCCGCGCTGCAGGCGTTCGTCGAGGCCTGGCCGAAGGCGTTCGACGAAACCGGCCTGTCGTGGGACGACGGCGCGAACAACCGTGCCTTCCTGTCGGACCAGATTTCGGCGACGCTCAACGGATCGTCGGTCTACATCGCCGCCGAGAATGCTGCGGCAGGGAAGAGCACGCTCGACTACGAGGTGCTCGAGCCGCCGGACGACATCTGGCACGCGCCGCTGCCGGCGGGACCATCCGGCCAGTTCGCCATGCTGGGAAGCCGGTCGCATGCGGCCATGAGCTACTCGCAGAACCAGGAGACGGCCCTCGAGTTTCTCAAGCATTTCTACAGCGAGGAGGTGTTCCTGCCGTGGCTCGAAGTGCAGAAGGGGTACATCATCCCGATGGCGCCGAGCTACGCGGAGAACGAGATGTACACCGCCAATCCGGCGCTCGCCCCGTACGTGGAGATCTCCAAGATCAGCCGCAACAAGGGGTACGCCGGCCCGGCTGACCAGAAGGCCTCCGAGGCGGGCGCGCGGTACCTGGTGGTGACCGCGTTCGCCCAGGCGATCCTGAGCGGCGATGCCGCCGCCGCGATCGCGCAGGCCGAGCAGCAACTCAAGCGCATTTACGAGGGCTGATCGCCGGCTGGGCCGTGCGCGGCCCAGCCGGTTCCCGCCGGGCGCCCCGTCTTCCCATGCGAAGGCGGGGCGTCGGGCGCAGGGAGTTCGCCGATGGTTGCCGCTCCCGTCCCGCCGGGCGCCCCGGAAGCGGCGCACGTGCCGCGTGCGAGGGCGAGGTTCTGGGACCGCGAGCAGCCGCTGGCGTGGCTGTTTCTCGCCCCGGGGTTGATCCTGCTGCTGCTGTTCATGGCCTACCCGTTCGGGCTCGGCATTTCGATGTCGCTGACCGACAAGATGATCGGATTCAAGGATTACGCCTGGATCGGGCTGGAAAACTACCGCTATCAGTTGATCGACCCGGTCTTCAAGCGCACGGTCGCCAACACATTCATCTACAGCTTCGTCACCGTGCCGTTCAAACTGGTGCTGGGGCTCGGGCTCGCGCTCGTGCTGAACCAGACGTTCCGGTTCAGCAAGTTTGTGCGGGCAGGCTTGCTGCTGCCGTGGATCGTGCCGACCGCGATCAGCAGCCTCGCCTGGTTGATGCTGTTCGACAGCGTGCTCAGCCCGATCTCCTGGGTGCTGAAGGATTGGGGCCTGGTCCAGCAGAACGTCAATTTCCTGGGCGACCGGTTCAATGCGCTGGTGTCGCTATGCGTGGCGAACATCTGGCGGGGAATCCCGTTTTTCGCCATTTCCATTCTCGCCGGTCTCCAGGCAGTTCCGGCGGAGCTTCACGAGGCGGCCGCGCTCGATGGAGCCGGAGCCTGGCAGCGCTTCCGGTCGGTCACTCTGCCGACGATCCAGCCCATCGTGGTCATCTCGACGCTGTTCTCGATCATCTGGACGTTTTCGGACTTCCAGTTGATCTACGTGCTGACGAAGGGCGGTCCGAACGGTGGAACCCACGTGTTCGGCACCTACGCCTACCAGACAATGGGGTTCTCCGCGCTTGGGCAGGCGGCGGCCATCGCGATGTCGATGTTCCCGTTCCTTGCGGTGTTCGCGGCGATCCTGCTTCGCCACGTGCGAAGGGACGACTAGCGAGTCTCGACCGCCCCATTCCGGCCTGGGCCGGCCGGGCGCGGCAATCCGGGAGGAGCCATGGTTGGCAGCAATTCGATCGGAAACCGGTTCCTCAAGCTGTGGCTGCCCCTGGCCCTGTATGGGATTTTTCTGCTGTTCCCGTTTGCCTGGATGCTGATCGTCTCGCTGAAGCCGGACGACGCCCTCCTCGACACGCGCATCAACCCGTTCCGGCTCGTCAACCCCACGCTGGACAACTACCGATACCTGTTCGAGGAAACCGCGTTTCCCCGCTGGATCCTCAATACCCTGATCGTGACGGTCGGCGCGACCACGCTGTCGCTCGCCTGTTCCATCCTGATCGGGTACGCCCTCGGCCGGTTCCGGTTTCGCGGCGGTGACGCGATGGGCATCCTGATCTTCCTGCTGTACCTCGTGCCGCCCACGCTGCTGTTCATTCCGCTCTCGCAGATCGTTTCCCGGTTTGGCCTGTACAACTCGTACTGGTCCCTGATCCTGACCTATCCGACGTTCCTGATCCCCTTCGCCTCCTGGTTGCTGATGGGCTACTTTCGCACGATCTCGCGTGAACTCGAGGACGCCGCGCTGGTCGATGGCGCCAACAGGCTGCAGGCGATGGCACGCATCATCCTGCCGCTGGCGTTGCCGGGCGTGCTGTCGGCGGGCATCTTCTGCTTCACGCTGGGCTGGAACGAGTTCCTCTATGCGCTGGTGTTCATGGGGTCCGGCGCGATGAAAACCGTCCCCGTCGGAGTCGTCAGCGACCTGATCAAGGCGGACGTCTATTTCTGGGGCTCGCTCATGGCGGCCGGGATCCTCGGCTCAGTGCCGGTGGCGGTCGCCTACGCGTTCCTGGTGGACAACTACGTGTCCGGGCTGACGGCGGGCGCAACCAAGGGGTAGCGCCGCCCTCCCGGGCGATCCTCCGCGTACCCGTCGGGTTGACGCGCCCGGGTCCCTAGATGTCGAACGGGTTGCCGCCCGAGGCGGTTGGCCGGCGTGGCTTCTGGCCGCCCTGCGACTCCAGTTGTTCCACCCGCGCCTCCAGTTCCCGGATGCGGGCGAACAGCGGAGCGGTCACCTTCGACACTTCCTGCTGGACGAAGGCCTCGATCTGCTGCCGAACCTTGGGGTTGGCGGTGGCGGCGCCACCCATCAACGCCTCGCGGACCTTGGGATTGTTGAGCACGGGCGGTTCCTTTCACGAGAGCCGTCGCCTGCAAGTATGAGCGGCTTTCCGCAGCTTGCCCAACGCCGCCCGAGGCTGGGGTATGCTGCCGCGCAACGCTGGCGCCTCGCGCGCGACCTGCCGGCCCCCAAACCCGAACGAGAGGAGCATCCGATGAGTCTTCCGAAGACGATGATGGCGGTGCGGACCCATGCCCCGCGAGACTACCGGGTGGAGGAAGTGCCCGTGCCGACGCCGGGTCCGGGCGAATTGCTGATCGAGGTGGACGCCTGCGGCATCTGCGCCTCGGACATGAAGTGCTACACCGGCGGGGAACTGTTCTGGGGCAAGGAGATGAGCGGCGGATATCTCGAGGGGCCGTGCGTTGCGGGCCACGAGTACGCCGGGCACGTCGTGGCGCTCGGCGAGGGCGCGGGCGAGAAGCACGGCGTCGGGCTCGGCGACCGCGTAATCGCGGAGCAGATCGTGCCCTGCGAGGAGTGCCGGTTCTGCCGCGACGGCGCCTACTGGATGTGCCAGGTCCATCACATCTTCGGCTTCAAGAGCTACCTGAACGGTGGCATGGCCAAGTACTGCCTCTTTCCGGCGAAGTCGCGCGTGCACAAGGTGCCCGAATCGCTGACCGACGGGGAGGCGGCGTACATCGAACCGGCGGCATGCGCGTGGCACGCGGTGGACCGGGGGGAGATCAAGCCGGGCGACACGGTCGTCATCTGCGGGGTCGGCAACATCGGCCTGTGCATGCTGCAGATCGCGAAGATGCAGGGCGCGGGCAAGTTGATCGCGCTCGACGCCAAGGACTACCGGCTCGACCTCGCCCGCGAGTTCGGGGCGGACCTGGCGCTGAACGTGGTGAACGACGACGTGGTGGCGCGGGTGCGGGAGGAGACGGGAGGCTACGGCTGCGACGTCTACATCGAGGCCAGCGGCAACCCGGCGGGCATCGGCCAGGGGCTGCAGATGATCCGGAAACTCGGCACCTTCGTCGAGTTCAGCGTCTTCAACGAGCCGGCCACCATCAACTGGACGATCATCGGCGACACCAAGGAACTGAACATCCACGGCAGCCACCTTGGGCCGTACTGCTACCCCAAGACCATCGCCGCGATCGCCGACGGGTCGCTCAACGTCAAGCCCCTGCTCGCCGACGCGTACCCCGTGACCGACTTCGCCAAGGCGATGGAGGCCTCGCTGAGCGGCGGCGTGCTGAAAAACCTGGTGGTGCCGGTCTAGGCCGGCGCGGGCGGGCCGGATGAAACGACGGTGGAACTGACCTTCCTGTTCGACGTCGACACTACCCTGCTGGACAACGACCGCGCGA
>JBJTKE010000716.1:0-5192 GCA_046096285.1 Chloroflexota bacterium | reverse complement strand
GGCGGGGGAGGGGACCGTCGCGGCCGGAGAGGATGCGGCGGCAGCGGGCGGTGGGGATGGGGATACGGCGGGCGATCTACCCGGGAAGCTTCGATCCGATCACGCAGGGCCATATCGACGTGGCGCTGCGCGCGGCCGCGCTGTTCGACGAGTTGATCGTGGCCATCTACGACGGGAAGCGGAAACCGGGGGCGCTGTTTCCGATCGATGAGCGGCTCGCTCTCGCCCGCGAGGCCTTCGCCGGGCAGCCGGAGGGCAACATCAGGGTCGAACCGTTCACCGGTTTGACCGTGGAGTTCGCGCGGGCGATGGACGCCTGCGTCATCGTGCGCGGCCTGCGGGCCGTCTCCGACTTCGAGTACGAATTCAAGCTGGCGCACATGAACGACCACCTGGCGCCCGAGATCGAGGTCGTCTGCCTGATGACCTCCTCCCGGCACAGCTTTATCAGTTCGAGCATGATCCGCGAGGTGGCCTCGCTCGGAGGGGATGTCGACGGACTCGTGCCGCCTCATGTGCGGGAAGCGCTGCTGGCGAAGTTCGCACCGGCGGCGGAAGGATAGCTGGCCATGCGCGACCGTGACCTGGACGAGTTCTACGACGACGACGAGCCGGGACCCGAGGAGGACGACGACATCCTCTACCTCATCGACCGGCTCGAGGAACTGGTCGGGGTGGGCAAGCGGGTCCCGTTCAGCACCCGGGTGATGGTCGAGGAAGAGGAGTTCATCGCCATCCTGGACCAGTTGCGGATCGCGGTGCCGGCCGAGGTCGGCCGGGCGCAGCGGGTCATCAAGGAGCGCGAGGCGATCATCGGCAACGCCCAGGACGAGGCCGCCCGGATGCTCGACGCCGCCCGCCAGCAGGCCGAGTACGTCGTGTCCCAGCAAGGCGTGCTGAACGAAGCCCGGCAGCGCGGCGAGGAGTTGCTGCGCCAGGTCGAGGCGGAGCACCGGCGCTCCGTGGCCCAGATCGACGAGTACGCCATGCGGCAGTTCACCCGCGTCGAGGACGCCATCCAGGAGGGTATGCGGCTCATCATGGATGCCGTTGGCCAGGCCGGCGGCGAGATGGACTCCGCCAAGCGGCACATCGGGCGTTGACGCCGCCCCGGGCCATTCACTAGACTACGCGGGTTGCGCCGGCATTGCTGGAGCATCGGTTTGCGCTTTGCGGGCAAAGGACTCATGACTGCCGATCGCGGCCAGCCGTTCGAGCTGACCAACGAAACCGCGATCAACGTCGCCGGGCTGCTGAAGGGCCTGGTCGGCGCCACCCGCAGGTATGAGCTCCATCTCGACCGCCTCCCGCTCGGGGACGGGCTGGCGGCGGAAGAGATCGACGGCGAGGTGCTGCTGACCCGGTTGCGCGACGCGGTGATGGCCGATGTCACGATCGTCGGGGTGGCCTCGCTGGAGTGCGTCCGCTGCCTGCGCGAGTACGATCAGCCGTTCGAGTCGGCGTTCAGCGAGGAGTATCGCCAGTCGGTCGATCTCCGGACCGGGATCGAACTCCCGCCGGAGGAGGACGAGGACGAGGACACCTCGCTGATCGACGCCAACCACGAACTCGACCTCGCCGAGGTGATGCGGCAGGAGCTCCTGGTCGCCCTGCCAATGCGGCCGGACTGCGGGCCATCCTGCCCGGGGCCGGCGATCACCGAGGTCGGCGAGCCGATCGCCCCGAAGAACCCGTTCGCCGCGCTCGCAGGTCTTCTGGACGACGAGCCCGGCGAGCCCGGAACAAGCCGCTGAAGCCGGGCGGCACGATCAACTGAGCGACAGCTGGCGGCGCGGCCGCCTCGCGGAGGAAAGAAACGATGGGCGCGCTTCCCAAGCAACGAATCAGCCGGCACCGCCAGGGCAACCGCCGCCGGCATCACTGGATCCCGGAGCTGAGTCTCGTACCGTGCCGCAGTTGCGGCGAGAAGAAGCTGTCGCATCATGTCTGCCCGAGCTGCGGCGCGTACCGCGGCCGCCAGGTGCTCACCATCGAGCAGCGCCGGAAGGCCGAGTAACGCCTTGCCCGGCCCCGACGCCCCGCCTCCGGTTCGCCCGGGGCGGGGCGTCGTGCTGCCCGCCGCATTGCGGTAGGATGCGCTTTCACGGCACACTGCCGGATGTTCCCCCGCAGCCTGCGTCGCTGCCGGGGAGCCGGCACGATGGCCCGGGAGACGACCAATGCGCTACGCGGCAATAACGGGCTGCGGGATGGCGGTGCCCGACCGGGTGCTGTCCAATGCCGACCTCGAGCGGATGGTCGACACCAGCGACGAGTGGATATTGAGCCGGACCGGCATCCGCGAGCGCCGGGTCGCCGGCCCCGAGGACTCCACCACCTCGCTCTCGGTGAAGGCCGCGCGGGCCGCGCTCGCCCAGGCGGGACTGGAGCCCGGCGATATCCAGTTGATCGTGGTCGCCACCTGCACGCCCGACCAGTTCATCGTCTCCGAGGCGTGTCTCGTGCAGGCGGAACTTGGCGGCTCGGCGGCGGCGTTTGACGTCGGGGCGGCCTGCTCCGGGTTCGTCTACGCGCTCACGGTCGGCTCGATGTTCGTCCAGCAGGGGATGTACGACCGGGTGCTGGTGATCGGCGCGGATACGCTGACCCGGTTCATCGACTACACCGACCGCTCGACCTGCATCCTGTTTGGCGACGGCGCTGGGGCGATGGTGATCGAGGCCAGCCCCGAGCCGCGCGGACTCCTGTCCACGGTCATGGGCGCGGACGGCTCCGGCAACCGCCACCTGTACGCGCCGGGCTGGGGGGCGATCGTTCCCGAGTCCGCCGAGTTGTTCCCGGAAACCCGGCCCTACATGTTCATGAACGGCCAGGAAGTGTTCCGGTTCGCCGTGCGGGTGATGGGCGACGCGGCCGCCGAGGCGGTGGCGAAGGCCGGTCTCAGCTTCGACGAGATCGACATGCTCATCCCCCACCAGGCCAACGCCCGCATCATCGACGCCGCCGCCCGCCGTCTCGCCCTGCCGCGCGAGAAGGTGCTCGTCAACCTCGACCGCTACGGCAACACCTCGGCCGCCTCGGTGCCGATCGCGCTCGCCGAGGCCGACGCCCAGGGCAAGCTCAACGAGGGAGACAACCTCGTGCTCGTGGCCTTTGGCGCCGGGTTGGCCTGGGCGGCTGGCGTGGTCCGCTGGGGCGTCGCCGGCGTACCGCGCCCCGACCTCGCGACCCGGCGGGGCGCCGGGAGCCTCGCCGCGGTCGGCGAGGGCCGGGGAGCCTGACCGTCCGCCGCGGACTGCCGCGCCGGTCATTTGCACCAGGGAGAACGCATTCATGGGCGAGAGCATGGGCGAACCAAAGGTCGCGGTGATCACCGGCGGCACGCGCGGGATCGGGCTTGCCGTCGCCCACCGGTTGGCCGCCGACGGGTTCGACCTCCTGCTCACCTATCTCGGCGACGAGGCGGCGGCCGATGCGGCGAGGTCCGCGCTGGCGTCAACCGGGCGCCGCGTGGAGGTGGTGCGGGCCGACGTCTCCTGCGCGGACGGCGCGGGCCTCACCATCGAGACCGCCATGGACCGCCTCGGCCGCATCGACGTGCTGGTCAACAACGCCGGGGTGACCCGGGACACGCTGATCATGCGCATGAGCGAGGAGGACTGGGACGCGGTCCTGACCACCAACCTCAAGGGGGCCTTCCTCTGCGCCAAGGCCGCCGTCCGCCCCATGCTGCGCCAGCGGTCGGGCCGCATCATCAACATGACCTCGGTGGTCGGTCTGGCGGGCAATGCGGGGCAGGCGACCTACGCGGCCGCGAAGGCCGGGCTCGTCGGGTTCACCAAGTCGCTCGCGAAGGAGGTCGGCTCCCGCGGGATCACCGTCAACGCCGTCGCGCCCGGGTTCATCGACACCCGCATGACCGAGGGCCTGCCCGCCGAACTCAAGGACGGATTGCTCAAGCAGACGCCGCTCGCCCGCTTCGGGACCCCCGAGGACGTGGCTGGAGCCGTCGCCTTCCTGGCTTCGCCGGATGCCTCGTTCATCACCGGGCATGTGCTGACGGTGGATGGCGGCCTGTTCATGCCCTAGGCGCACGCCCTGTGGGGAAGGGTCAGGCGGGCTGGCCAAAGGCCGCGGCCAGCAGCGGCGGCATGGCCGGGCTGGCCTGCTGGTCGCCGCCCTTGCGGGCGTTCCCGGCCGCGATGTCGAGATAGAGCCCGGCCAGTGCGGCGTAGACCCCTTCCCAGGTCTGCCGCTCGGCGAACGCGCGCCCGGCCTGCCCCATCCGCTCGCGCTGCTCCGGGTGGTCGAGGAGCAACTCCACGGCGGCCATGAACGCCGCGTCATCGTCCTCCGGCGCGACCAACCCGCTGGCGCCGGGAACGATGCCCTCGCTCGGCCCGCCCCTCGCGAACACCACCGCGGGCACGCCGGATGCCTGCGCCTCCAGCACCACGAGTCCCAGCGTGTCGGTCTGGCTCGGGAACGCGAACACGTCCGCCGACGCCATCGTCCGGGCGAATTCCTCGCCATGCAGGAACCCGGTGAAGGTGGCGGCATCGCCGAGCGCCGCGGCCATTTCGGTCCGGTAGGGACCATCGCCGACCACCACCAGGTGGGCGTCCTGTCGCCGCTCCCGCATGGCGCGATACTGCTCGGTGAGGCGGTCGAGACCCTTCTCCCGGCTGACCCGGCCCGCGTAGAGGATGAGCGACCGGCCGCCGCCGAGCGCCTCGCGCAGCGCGAGGTCCCGCAGGTCGGGCCGGAATCGCGCGCAGTCCACCCCGTGCCGGACCACCTCCAGGCGGCCGATCTGGTACCCGCGCGAGCGCAGCGCCGCCGCCGTTGCGCGGGATGGAACGGTGACCGCCGCGCACCGCTCGTAGAACCAGCGGACCAGCGTTTCCACGATGTCGCCGACCAGGGCGTCGCCGGAGAGTTGCCGGGCGTAATCGCCGAGTTCGGTGTGGTAGGCGCCCACCACCGGCAATCCGCGCGCCATCCCGGCGATGGCCGCCGTGATGCCCAGCGGTCCCGGCGCGGCGACATGAATCAGGTCGAACCGGCGCTCGGCGATCAGATCGAGGGTGTCCAGCAACGACGGCACGGCCAGCGACCGGCCACCATAGAGCGGCATCGGAAGGGAGGCGATCGGCTTCAGCAGGTTGCCGGGGCCCTGCTTGCCGCAGCCGACCACCGTCAGTTCCATGGCGGGATCGTGCATCGCCAGG
>JBJTKE010000715.1:0-2042 GCA_046096285.1 Chloroflexota bacterium | reverse complement strand
TTTGGCCGCCCGGAAGCCCGGTCCCGTGCCGGAGCCCCGTGCCCTGACCGGGTTGAACCGCCCCCTCGCACAGGGAGCGGGGTTGGGGTGAGGGCAGATTCCCGCAACCACCCCGTTTCACCCCGACCCCGACGAGACGCCCCGCTGCCGCCGCGGCGGTGGAGGGGTTGGGGAGGGGGCATGCGGCCCGCCCGGCCCGGAAGTCCAAACCTGTCCGGGTGTGAGCTCCAAACCCCGCTCCCTGTGCGAGGGGGCGGTTCAACCCGGTCAGGGCACGGGGCTCCGGCACGGGACCGGGCTTCCGGGCGGCCAAAGTATCCGCTGGGCCTGTGCCGAGCATGTACCATGCCTGTGATGGCCCGGCGCGCAGGCGGCCCGGCCGGAACCGACGCCGCGATTGACCGCGCGCTCGATCCGGTGACCGGGACCGCCTCGCCGCTCCCGGGCCCTTGCGCGGATGCGCTGCCGGTCCTGCACCGGGGCCATTTGGCCACCGGGGCATGGGTTGGGCGCCCGCCGGGAACATGGCGGCATGGCGGTTCTCCGCCGGGGAGATGATCGGCATGGATGACGGCGTTCGTGACGCGCGGCGGCTGACCCGTCGCGCTGGCGTGTTTGCGGCATTGACGACGCTCGCCGCGGCCGGGCTGGGCACCGTGGGGGGCGCGGCCCCTGGCGACGCCCCTGGCGCGGCCGCCGCGGCGAACGGGACGGGCGGCAACGGCAGGAGCAAGCGCGGCGGCGGCCGGGGGAACGGCGGACCCGACGGGAACGGCCGCGGCGCTGGCCCCGGACGCCCATCCGACCCCGGCAGCATGGCCAATTCGGGCAAGACCGGGCCGACCGGGCCGACTGGCAAGACCGGACCCGCCGGCAAGACCGGTCCCGCCGGCAGGGCCGGAGCCGCGGGCGCGGCCGGTCCCGCCGGCCCGACCGGCCCCCAGGGCGACCCCGGCGGCCCGACCGGCCCGCAGGGCGCCGCTGGCCCGCAGGGTTCGGAGGGGCCGCAGTCGGCGCTCACCGGCCCGCAGGGTTCCCCCGGGCCGCAGGGCCCGCAAGGGGCCACCGGGCCGCAGGGCCCCGAGGGGGCGACCGGCCCGCAGGGCCCGCAGGGCGCCACGGGCGTGCAGGGCGCTGGCGGGCCGCAGGGCGAGCAGGGCCCGCAGTCCACCGTCACCGGCCCGCGGGGGGCAACGGGGCCGCAGGGACCGCAAGGGGCCCAGGGCAACCAGGGCGTGACGGGTCCGGGGTTCGCCTTTGCCTACAACTCGAACACGCCGCTGGGCTACCAGGCGCTGGCAAGCCTCACCACCGGGTACGACAACACCGCCGTCGGCTTCCAGGGGCTGAGGGCAACCACCTCGGGCGGCGACAACACCGCGGTCGGCACGCTGGCCCTCGCGGCCAACACCACCGGCAGCCGGAACACCGCGGCCGGCTACGCGGCGCTTTCCAGCAACACCACCCAGAACCGCAACTCCGCCTTCGGCTACCAGGCGCTTCTCGCCAACACCGGCGGCTACGCCAACACCGCGGTCGGCGACAACGCGATGCAGAACAACACCGACGGCGCGGCCAACACCGCGCTTGGCGCAAGCGCCCTCTCCTCGAACACCACGGCCCACAGCAACACGGGAATCGGCAATCTCGCGCTCTACAGCAACACGGCGGGCGTGGCCAACACCGCGACCGGCTCCGGCGCCCTGTACGCGCTGAACAGCGCCCACAACAACGCCGCCTTCGGCTACCAGGCGCTCTACAACACCACGACCGGCGAAAGCAACACCGCGGTCGGACGCAGCGCCCTCTATTCCAACACCACCGGCGCGGGCAACATCGCCCTCGGCGACAGCGCGCTCTACGCCCTCACCACCGGCAGCAACAACATCGCCATCGGCGTCTCGGCGCAGGTGCCGAGCGGAACGGCCAACAACCAGCTCAGCATCGGCAACCTCATCTTCGGCACATCGCTGGACGGCATCAATACGCAGATCAGCACCGGCAAGATCGGCATCGGCGTGAAAGCGCCGTCGGAACGGCTC
>JBJTKE010000714.1:0-9386 GCA_046096285.1 Chloroflexota bacterium | reverse complement strand
GCAGGGAACAGCAGGCCGGCGGGCCGATGCCTCGTCAGCCATTCTCCCCGATGCCCGATACCCGTTGCCCGATACCCTCCGCCAGCATCCGCTGCCCGACCGGCATGGCGGACTCTCCGCCGCTCCCGCCGCGCTCCACCGTCACCCCCACCGCAAGCATCCGCTCCCCGTCCCCGGCAAAGCCGATGTACCAGCCGTGGGTCGGCTCCCCCTCTCCCGTCTCGGCGGTCCCGGTCTTGCCGCCCGAGCGGTATCCCGGCACCGCGCCACCGAGGATGCCGCCCTCGGTCACCGCCCACTCCATCATCGCGGCGACCGCCGCCGCCGTCTCCGGGCGCACCGGCCGCCGCCACGCCGACGGCTCCACCCGCCACACCTCCGGGCCGTCCCGGCGGCTCATGGATTTCACCAGCCACGGCCGCATGACGGTCCCGCCGTTCGCGATCCCGGCGGCCACCAGCGCCATCTGCAGCGTCGTCGCCAGCAGTTCCCCCTGCCCGAAGGCCGTCTCCGCGACGGCCACCGGGTCATCGAGAAACTCCCGATCGGCCGACACCTGCGAGGGCGTCACCGGCAGGTCGAAGGGGATGTCCGCGCCGAATCCCCACGCCTCCGCCGCCCGCCGCAGGGCGTCCCCGCCAAGCTGCAGCCCCACCTGCGCGAACACCACGTTCAGCGACCATCCCAGCGCCTCGGTGAGCGTCCAGGCGTCCCGCGTCTCGTCGGGCCGGTTGTTCTCGGGGATGACGCGGCCATTCACCACCAGTTCCCCGGCGTCCTCGTAAACCGTGGCGGGATCGGCCACCCCCTGGTCGATCGCGGCCGCGGCGGTGATCACCGTGAAGGTCGATCCCGGCGGCCACGCGCCCTGCGCCGGCCGCAGCAGCAGCGGCGCCAGATCGTCGGCGAGGTACCCGGCCCACGCCGCCTCCGCCGCGGCGCGTCCCGCCTCAGCATCGGTGTCCAGCAGGTTCGGGTCGATCCCCGGCGCGGAGGCCATCGCCAGCACCGCCCCGGTGCGCGCGTCCAGCAGCACGACCCCGCCGGGCCGCCCCATCAGCAACTCGTGGGCAAGCCGTTGCAACCCGAGGTCGAGCGACAGCCGCAGGTCCAGCCCTTGCCGCGGCAGACCGAGCAGGCCGTCGCGCGCCCGCCGCCACTCGCCCGGCCCGGCCCGCCCGGAGCGTTCATCGTCATACGCCCGCTCCAGCGCGGAGGTCCCGTACAGCAGCGGCGAGAAGTAGCCGACCACTTCGGCGGCAGCCAGATCCGGCACGACGCGCCGGAACGTGACGCCATCGGGCTCCGGCACGCTCTCGGCCAGCGCCGCCCCGGTCCGGTCCCGGATCGCGCCCCGCCGCACCCGCAGTTCGCCCATCGCCAGCCGCGGGTTACCCAGCACGTCCCCGGACGCGGCATCCACCCCGCTGCGCCGGGAGATCGCCCCCGACAGCACCACCTGCGTCCGCAGCAGTTGCACCATCGCCAAGGCGAACAGCGCTACGAAGAGCGTGCCGAGTTCCACGGTGGTCCGGGCCGTCACCGGCGTCTCGGGCGGCAGCCGAGGCCAGATCGCCACCAGCAGCACCACCCCCGCCGCCGCGAGGAACGCCAGCCATTGCAGGTCGGAAATCCGCTCTCCCGCCGCCAACCCCATCCCGGCCACGACGACGGCAAGCAGGATAAAGGCGCGCCTTCGGTCCATCCGGTTTCCCAACACGGTTTCGATGCCAGAAGCATCCTCTGGACGAGAGTACCACCCCGTTGCGAAGAGGCCCTGCCAACGGCGCGGCCAATGGTCCATTGAGTCTGAAAGTGCTCAGTTCTTGCGCTATTGACAGAGAGCTTGGCGATGTCGGGAATTCGCGCGCTTCGTAAGTATGTACAACATTGAGGCAGTCGCCATGCCACGATCCAGCTCCCGGACGCGTCTGTTGCTGGTAGCTCTCGCTATTTGGCAATGCGCTTCACTCGCCCTCCCGCTCGCTGCGCTGGCAGATGAGTCCGCGTCATCAGAAAACTGCGACGGCTTGTTTGCGGGCATGCGTTGTTCAGCGTCAGAGGCCATCGACAGCGTTGAAATGCCAGACCTGAACGCTCCCAGCCTTGACCTGCCGTTCGTCGACGTACCAGATATCGACGTCTCCCTTCCTTCGATCGATGTCCCATCTCCGGGTGGATTGCCAGCAGGCTGGGTGCCTGACGGCCTGCCGGGTTCGTTGCCGCCAATGCCGCAGGCTCCAACTCGCGAACAAATAGATCAGTGGTGGATCGCCGCGATTGGCCTTGCATCAGGCGCAGGTGCATCTGGTTACCAGTGGATTGTTACCGACGGCAGCCAGTATCTGGCAAACGCAGTCAATATGGCAAAAGATGCGAAACGCCGCGGCATCGTACGAAGATACCTTCCCAGGGCGGCCAAATTCACTTGTTCCGCGACATTGGTGATCCCACAGTCAAGGATTGTCTGCGCCTCATTGAACATCATCAGTTTTCTGGTGTTCTTTTCCACTGATGCTGACTACCTCATGGACACCTTATCATCGTTGACGGAGGACTGAACCCGTTCCGAACGAAAACCCCCGTTTCCGAATGAAGAAATTCACCAGCATGTACTACCTGTGTCACATTTTCGTAAATCCAGTGGAGGCGCAGATACCGCGGAGTTCACGGTTGTAGCGGCCTACTCCGCGTTCTCGTTCGCCCAGTCCGCGCAGGGCCCCCACACGCCGAGGCCGTTCTTCTTCGCGAAGGCCTGCGCCGACCCGATCGGCTCCGCGTACCGCACGTTCGGCGGGATCATCAGCCGCACCCCGTGGCCGCTGCGGACGATGTTCTCGTTCACGAGGTAGGGAGTTCCGTCCCGCTCCATCCACACCTGCCGCAGTTCGCGGCCGTACTTGTCGCGATTCTGGGTGTCGGCCTCGAGGTAGACCCGCGACCCTGCTGGCATCACCGCCGCCAGCCACGCCGCCGACTCCTTCGAATAGCACTCCACCGGGAAGGCCGTCTCCGGCGCGTCCACCAGCAGCACCCGCACCGGTTCCTCCCGGCCGTCGTCGTACCGCACCTCGATGCTGTCGCCGTCCGCGATTCTCGTCACCGTCGCCGGCAGCGCGGAGACCGGAACTGCCGCGATCCACAGCGCCGGGACCATGCCGGTGGCGTCCACCCCCTCGGGAGTCGGCGTGCGCGTGAACGGGCCGACATTCGGCAGGGCGCGGTCGACCCGCTCGGCAGTGCGCTGGAAGACCGGGTCCAGCCACCCGCCCCGCACGGCGATCAGGAGCGTCGCCGCGCCCACCACCAACGCCACCAGCAGGCGGAACAGCCGCTTCAGCATGATTGCGCGGCCGCTACGGCAACTGCCGGATCCACGGCGCTTCGTCGCCGATGGTCGTCGGCGCGCCATGTCCCGGGAATACGGCCGTCTCCGCCGGCAACTCCAGCAGGCGGCGCAGCGTCGCGTTCATCACCCGCTGATCGGAGCCGGGGAGATCGGTCCGGCCGTGGCCATTCGGGAAAAGCACATCGCCGGAGAGCAGCAGGGTGTCCGGGGCGCTCCACAGCGCGATGTGCCACGGCTCGTGTCCCGGCAGGTGCAGCACCTGAGAGGTCGTGCCGCCGAGCGTCACCGTGTCGCCCTCGTCCACCAGCCGGTCCGGGGTCATCGGGGGCACCGGGATCGGGATCGGGCCGAGCAGCGCCTTCGGGTGCTCCAGCCGCTCCACCGCCTCCCGGTGGGCGACAACAGGTGCGCCAAAGGTCTCCTGCATCGCCAGCGCGTCGGCCACGTGGTCCCAGTGCGTGTGGGTGATGATCACCTGTCGGATGGTCCAGCCCCGGTCCTTCGCCATCCGGGCAATGCCCTCGGTCACCCCCTGCGGCGCGTCGATCACCAGCGCGTCGCCGGTCGCCTCATCCACCACGAGGTAGGCATTGGTGGCCACCGGGCCGCCGGTGAAGGTTTCGATGCGAAGGGTCATCTGCCACGCTCTCCCGCGCCGGTCGTCGCCCGGTCCGCTCTCGCCGATGCGGTTGCCGTCGGTGTCGCGGTCGGGGTCGCTCTCGCTGGCGCCCCGGCTATCGCCGCGACGTCATGCCCGACCGCGGGCCTCCAGTTCGGCCTCCGCTTCCATGATCTGTTCGCCGATGGATTCCGGCTGCCCGGAGATTTCGTCCCGCACCACCGGCAGCCCGTCCGCGCCGATCTCCACCGCCGCGGCGGATCCCGGTTCCAGTTCCGGCTCCGCTTTCGGCTCCGGCCTGGGCCGCGGGGCGGCGTTGCTGTCCATCCCCCGCTCCCACGCCGGGCCGTCCGGCGCGGAAACCGCGATGCCCAGCCTCCCGAGCAGGTCCGCGCACCATGCCGCCCGCCACGGGCGCGGATCGACGGGTTGCCGGGGCGCATGCGAATCGGACCCGCAGGAGACCAGCAGACCGCGCCCGGCGGCGACGGCGCGGTAATGCGCGGTCTGGTCGTCGGTGTAGGAGCGGTAGTGGGCCTCGATGCCGTCCACCGCGATGCCCTCGGCGATGATCCGGTCGAGATCCTCCTCGGACAGGATGCCGACCGCGTCGGCGCGGCCGGGATGCGCGATCACCGCGACGCCCCCCGCCGCGTGGGCGGCCTCCACCACCCGCTCCAGCGGTTCGTCGGCGGTGAAGGTTCCCCCGAGCTCCGCCACGAGTTCGGCGGCGTCCTTCAGGCCGCGGGCGTGGCCCTCGCGGATCATGGCGATCAGCACGTGGTAGGGCCAGATCGGGCGGCCAGCCGTCACCTCCTCCAGGGAGGGCAGCGCGCGGCCGGCGCCCTCGACCCGGCGGCGGGCATCCTCGGCGGCGTACATCAGGCTGGCGTCCAGGTCGGCCAGCAGGGAGCGGAAGGGGCGCGCCGCCTCGTCCGCGCGGTCCGGAGCGACGCCGTACACCAGCACGTGCAGTTGCCGCCCGCCCCAGCGGCTGGTGACCTCGACGCCGGGAATCACCGCGATGCCCCGCTTCGCCGCACGGCGGGTCACCTCCGCCACCGACCGCTGCGTGTCGTGATCGCAAACGGCGACGACCGAGAACTCGTTCGAGGCGAGGTGATCCACCAGCGCCGCGGGCGTCCAGGCGCCGTCGCTGGCGAGGGTGTGCAGGTGAAGGTCGACCTTCGCGCCGGGCGCAAGGGGCGGCGGGGAGTCGGTCATGCGGTCCTCCGGCGAGGGCCCCGTCGCGGCGCGCGCGCTCCGGAGGCCATTCATGCCGGGATCATGACCCACCGGCGCGCCCCGCGTCCAACGCCGGGACGGGGAATCAGTCCGCGGCCTGCGCGGGGCGGGCGGAGTCGCAGCGGCTGCTGGCGCCGTAACGGGCCATCTCGGGCAGGTCGATCGGGCCGAACAGGCCGTGCAGCGGGGCGATCACCTCCTGCCAGCCCTCCGGGTCGATGGAGTAGTAGATCCACTGCGCCTTGCGCCGCGCCTTGACCAGGCCGGAATCGCGGAGTTTGCGAAGATGGTAGGACACCAGCGGCTGCGGCAGACCGAGTTCATCGATGATCTCGCAAACGCAGGTCTCGGATTCCATCAGCATCCCGAGGATCCGCAGGCGGTTTCGGTCGCTGAGGAACCGCAGGGTTTCGACCGTGGCGTCGAGGTCAGCGTCGCTGGCGATCGACATGGCAGGCACGGAGGTCATCGGTCTGCTCCCCTTGCGCCGGGCGACGGTCCCGCAGCGGCATCGTCCCGCGGTTCGGCGCGCCAGATAGCCCATTTTCCCGGACGATCCGGTCGTATGAAGCCGCGCGTATAATACCGGGTTGTCACGATTTTGCAATGCCTCATGCGCAGATTGCAGGAAGTTGCCATGCCGGGTGGCCGCCGCCGCGCTGCGTGGCTCCCTGTTGTGTACAACAGCCTCGTCTGTTATACTCGTGGCGTACATCCGTTCGCCCTCGTCCCGGGAGCGCCACCCTGGCCGAATCGCCCGCCACCGGCAGCAGCCGCATCGCCTTCGCCGGGGTCGCCGCGGACCCCGGCGAGTGCCGCGGCGCGCGCGAACGCCTCCTCCCCTGGTGGAGCGAGGAGCGCCTCGCGCGCGCCCGGATCGTCGTCGCCGGGGCGGGCGCCATCGGCAACGAACTCGTCAAGAACCTGGCCCTCGCCGGCGCCGGCCGCGTGCTGGTGATCGATCTCGACACCGTCTCCCCCAGCAACCTCTCGCGCTCGGTGCTCTTCCGCGACGGCGACGTCGGCCTGCCGAAGGCCCAGGTCGTCGCCCGCCGCGCCATGGACCTCAACCCCGCCGTCACGGTCATCCCGGTCGTCGGCGACCTCCGCCGCGATCTCGCGCTCTCCACCCTCCGCTCGGCCGACCTCATCCTCGGCGCGCTCGACAACATCGAGGCCCGCTTCACCCTCAACCGCCGCTCCCACCTCGCCGCCACGCCGTACATCGACGCGGGCATCTCCGACAGCCAGGCCCAGGTCAGCCGCTTCGTTCCCGGCGCCGGCGCCTGCTACGAATGCGTCTTCACCGAGGGCATGCGCCGCCGCTTCACCGAGCGCTATTCCTGCACCGGCCTCGTCCGCCGCGCCCCGGACCGCACCGTTCCCACCACCATCGTCGGCGCGGCGGTCGCCGCCGCCCTGCAGGTGCAGGACGCCCTGCGCTGGCTGCACGACCCCGCGACCGGGCTCGCCCCCGGCCAGCGCGTCACCGTGCTGCTCGACGCCTTCCGCCAGTTCGTCGACGACCTCCCCGAGGACCCCAACTGCCTCGCCCATGCCGCGCCCGCCGTTCCCTCCCTGCTGCTGGAGGACGGCCCGGCCGCGGTCTCCCCGGCGATGCTGGCCGTCGCCGCGGGCGACCCGGCGGCGGGCGTGGACCTCGGCTTCGACCTCGTGGAATCCTTCCGCTGTCCCGCCTGCGGCTCCTGCGAGCCGGTTTGCCGCCCGGCGGCGCTGGTCTTCGAGGACGAGGCGATCTGCCCCGGCTGCGGCGGCGAGCGGCAGGTGACCCTCGCCGCCGAAATCCTGCCGGGCTCCCCGGCCCGCGACCGTCCCCTCGCCGCGCTCGGCGTGGCCCCCCGGGAGATCCTGCGGACCGGCACGACCTGGGTCGAACTCGGCGGCCCCGACCCCTGGGCGCCGCCCGCGGGCTGACGCCGCCCGCGTCGGATCGTTCGGCGGTACCGTTCACATCGATGGAGGAACCAGCCATGGAAGACATCGACATCAACATCCGGACGGCAAACGGCGACCGCAAGGCCGATCTCCAGGTTCGGCCCGATGTGACCGTCGGCGAACTGCTCGATTCCGCGCGGCAGCAGTGGTCGCTGCCCGGCACCTACGAGTACAAACTTCGCAGCGAGCGTCTCGGACGCGAACTTCGCCCGTCCGACACCCTCGGCGCTCTCGGCATCGCCTCCGGCGACCGCCTCGAAATCCTGCAGTACGCCGACGCGGGCCGCCGCTGATGGCCGCCCCGGATCCCGTCGGCGACCGCCTCCGCTCCGAGCACGCGCGCCTCCAGGCATGGTGCGCGGAGCGCCCCCATGCCGCCCGGCTGCTTTCCGTCGAGGGCAACCCTCCCCGCAAGTACCGCCTCGAGTTCCAGTGCGACAGCGTCGCCAGGCTCTCTCCCGACGGCCAACCCGTCATGGCCGACCGGCAGGCGATGGAAATCCTCATCCCCACCGGCTTCCCCATGCAGGCGCCGGTCATCTCGGTCGTCACCCCAGTCGTTCACCCCAACATCTGGGGGAGCGGCCAGGTCTGCCTCGGGCATTACTGGTCCACCCAGCGCACCCTTGACCAACTCGCCGCCCAACTCTGGCGCATCCTCGTCTGGGATCCCGAGGTGACCAATCCCGACAGCCCCGCGAACGGCGCCGCGGCGACGTGGTACCGCAATCGCGCCGGGCACCGGCCGTTCGACCGGCTCGATCCCGCCGAACCGAAGCGCGCCGCGCCCGCCCCGGCGGCCACCCCCGAGGCGGCGCCGAAACCTCGCATCGTCTGGAACAACGGAGACTGACCCGCCCGCCGATGGTCACCTGGAAGCAGACCTACACCGCCGAACCCGTCCCCCACGACCGCGCCGCCTTCGCCGCCGCGCGGTCGCTGCCGGCCCGCGCCGCCAGCCGCGATCCGCTGATCACCATGCGCCGCGAGGCCTGGCAGGATCTGCTCGCGCACGTCCGCTCGGAGCGGGTCGAGGTCGGCGGCATGCTCCTCGGAGAGGTGTTCGGGGACGAGCGAGGGCGCATCTCGCTCGACATCCTCCACGCCATTCCCGCGCTCGGCGCGCGCCAGGAGCCCACCTACTACAAGCTCACCGACGAGGCCTGGGCCCACATCTGCGCCACCCGCGACGCCATCGACCCCGACATGCTGATCGTCGGCTGGTACCACAGCCATCCGGGGCTCGGCGTCTTCTTCTCCGGCACCGACCGCGCCAGCCAGCGCGCCTTCTACAACCGCCCCTGGAACCTCGGCCTCGTGATCGATCCCGCCACCGACGACGTCGCCCTCTTCCTCGGCGGCGAGAGCGAACGCATCTCCCGCGACCACCTGGTCATCTGCGACGACCTGGCCCTCCCGGTGTTCCCGCCCGATCCCCCGCAGCCGGGGGCCCCGGCCGGGCCGCCCGCCGCCGCGTGGCGCGTCGACCGGCAGGCGCTCGCCGCCTGCCTCCTGCTGGGTCTGCTCTCGGCGGCGCTGCTGCGCCGGGTCTGGCGGGCGCGGCGATGACCCCTGCCGTCTCCTGGCGGCCGTTCGACCCGGCCGACTTCATCGGGGTCAACGACCCCTACACCCTCACCCCGCTCGAGGCGGGCGAGGTCGTGCGCTACTGCGACTCCTGCAAACTCGGCTACCACGCCAGCACCATCGATTTCCTGCTGCAGGCCAACGACGGGCGCTGCGCCCACTGCAATGTCCCCAACCGCTGGATCACCGTCGAGTTGCCCGGCGGCAAGCCCGAGATCCCGGTTCCCGTCCCGGCGCAGGCGCCCTCCCAGCCGGACGGCGCCGCCGTCACCCTCGCCAAGATCTGGGACCACGTCGACCAGATCGTCACCTTCGAGGGCTATGTGCACACCGTCTTCCAGTCGCGCTCGACCGGCACCTGGTTCGTCAAGTTCGAGCAAACCCGCACCCCGCTGGAAGGGTTCCGCCTCGTCATCTGGAGCCGCTACACCTCCCGCTGGACCGACCGCGGCCTCGATATCCGCGCCTACGAGGGCAAGACCATCCGTGTTCGCGGCCTGATCCGGGACGATCCAAACTACGGTATCCAGATGCTCATCGACGGTCCCGACGCGATCTCCGTGCCCACCGATGCCGTGCCCGACCAGCGCATCATCTGGAAGGCCTCCACGCCATGAGCGAGCCGCCGCG
>JBJTKE010000713.1:0-3292 GCA_046096285.1 Chloroflexota bacterium | reverse complement strand
GGGGAGGCGCGGGGTGGGCTTTTTCGCGCTGCACGCCGGGTTGCCGGTGGTGCCGGTGGCGATCACCGGCAGCGCAGGCGCACGGGCGTTTCGCTGGCCACCGCGGCGGGCGCCGGTGACCATCCGCTTCGGCGACCCCTTCATGCTGCCGGCGGGCGGCCCGGCAGGCAGGCGCGACCGGCAGCAACTCGCGGCCGACGCGGTGATGTGCCGGATCGCGGCGCTGCTGCCGCCGGCGCGGCGCGGCGTCGACGGCGATGGCGCCTGCGCCGCGCCGCTGCGTTGGCTGCGCTCCGGGGAGCACGGGGAGGCATTGGACGGTCAGGCCCCGATCAGCGCCAGGGCCGCCAGCGCGTAGGCCCGGGTTGCGGCCAGCACCTCGTCGACGCCGACCCACTCGTTGGGCACGTGGGCGAGTTTGGGGTCTCCGGGGCCGTAGATGATCGTCGGGATGCCGCGCTGGGCGATGAAGCGGCCGTCGGTCGCCATGCTGAACCCGGTCAGCGTGGTGTCGAGTCCCAGCCAGGCGTTGGCGGCGACCATCCCTCGCACCAGCGGCGACTCCGGATCGCTCAGCGAGGCCGGCAACCCGTCGGTCCGCTTCAGGATCTCCACCCGGAGGCCGGGCATCCCGGCAATGGCGCGTTCCGCGATCTCGAGGATCTCGGCGCGAGCCTGCTCCGGCGTCTCGCCGGGGGCCAGGCGCCGGTCCACGTAGATGCTGCAGCGATCCGGCACGACATTGGCCTTGACCCCGCCGGAGATCATGTTGACCGACGACGACGACGGGTGGAAGAACGGGTGGGTGCGCCCGGCGAGGCGCGGCAGCAGTTCGTCGGAGAGGGCCACGATGACGCGGGCCATGCCCTCGATCGCGTTCGCCCCCTCCCACGGCAGCGCGCCGTGCGCGGTGCGCCCGTGGACCACCACATCGGTCGGGGCGGAGCCTTTCTCACCAACGGCCACCCGGCCCAGCGTCTGCTCGCCGACGATGGCCATGTCCGCCTCCAGGCCGGCGTCGAGGCAGTGCAGGATTCCCCCGCCGGAGGTCTCCTCGTCGGCCACCTCGTTGACGATCAGCGTGCCCGCCAGTGAGACGCCGGAGCGCGCAAGGGCCACGCCAGCCATCACCTGCGCGGTGACGCTGGCCTTGTCGTCGCCGGCGCCGCGTCCGTAGACCCGGCCGTCGGCGATGGTGGCGGAGAAGGGCGGATAGGTCCACGCCGCCTCTTCGCCGGTCGGCACCACATCGAGGTGCGCGTTGAAGATGAGCCGGGGGCGGCCCGTGCCGATCTCGGCGATCAGGTTGTCGTGACCGGGCGCGTTCGGGTCGATCCGGCAGCGAAAGCCCTCGGCGGCCAGTTTCCGGTGGCAGACGGCGATGGCGTCGGCCACATCCCCGGGCGGGTTGACGCTGGGAATGCGGACGATCTCCTGCAGGAACGCGATCGTTTCGGCGTCGTCGATGGCGGCGAGCACGCGGCGGGCGGCATCGTCGTTGAGCGGCAGCATGGCGGAACGGCCTCCGGGGCATTTGGCGCGCGCGCAGCCCGGCAGCCCCGGGCGCGTCGGTATACTCGTGCGGGATAGTCGCACGAACCGGGCGGTTCCCGGCGTCGGGGGCAGCGCCCCAGCACGGATGGAGGCTTGAACGTGGCAAGCGCGGCCGGAAAGAGAGTCGCGATGGTGATCGCGAACAACTTCGAGGACTCCGAGGCGATCGACCCGAAGAATCACCTCGAGGCGATCGGGGCGGACGTGGTGCTGATCGCCCCGGCGCTGGGAACGTACAACGGCAAGAAGGGCGGTTCGCTGACCGCCGACGTCACCTTCGCCGACGTCGACCCTGCCGATTTCGACATGCTCGTCATTCCCGGCGGCGGCGCGCCGGAGAACCTCCGCATTCACACGCCCGCGGTCGAATTCACCCGGAAGTTTGTCGAATCCGGCCGGCCGGTTGGCTCCATCTGCCACGGTCCTCAGTTGCTGATCTCGGCCCGGGTGCTCGGCGGGCGCACGGTCACCGCGGTCAACAAGATCGGCGACGACCTCGTGAACGCCGGCGCCAATTACGTCGACGAAGCCCTTGTGATCGACGGCAACCTGATCACCTCGCGGGTTCCCGGCGACCTGCCGGTCTTCTACGAGGCCCTCGGCAAGGCGCTGGCGGGCTGACCGGGGCCGGGACAGGGCGGGATGCGGCATGTTTCCCTACGCGCCGGGGCAGTCCGAACTCGGGGACATCGAGGTGGTCGCCGGCGACGACGGCCGCCTCCACCTGTTTCACCTGACCCTGCCCAACCACGACGTCGTCCAGCACGCCGTTTCCCGCGACGGCCTGCACTGGGAACCCGTCGCCCCTGCGCTCCACACCGGCGCTCCAGGCGCCTGCGACGACGATCAGATCTGGACGATGAGCGTGACCCGCGTCGGCGCACGCTGGGAGATGCTCTACACCGCCCTGTCGCGGTCGGAGGATGGCGCGGTGCAGCGAACCGCCGCCGCCTCCTCCGACGACCTGTTCACCTGGCGCAAGGGCGCCCCTTCCGCCGTGGCCGAGGCCGACCCCCGCTGGTACGAGACCGACCCGGTGGAGTGGGGGAGCGTCTCCTGGCGGGACCCGAAACCATTCCATGCGGACGGCCGCTGGCATGCGGTGGTGGCCGCCCGCGAACGCTCCGGGCCGCTGATGCGGCGCGGATGCGCCGGGCTCATGTCTTCCGCGGATTTCCGCACCTGGGAGGTGCGCGCGCCCCTGTTCGCGCCGCGCCGCTACTGGGACCTCGAATGCCCGCAAGTGTTCGAGATCGGCGGCGAGTGGTACCTCACCGCCGCCACGATGGAGGACCGCAGGCAACGATACTGGTCCTCCCTCCGGTCGGAGGGACCGTGGGAAGTCCCGGTCGACGGCGGCATCATCGCGCCCGGCGGGCACTACGCCGCCCGGGTGACGCGCTGGAACGGCGCGGACCTGCTCTGGTGCTGGCACCAGCAACGGCTGGCTGAGGGCTGGATGGCCGATGGGCGCCGGGTCGACTGGGCCCCGGTACGCAATCCGTTCGGCAAGACGCTCGCGCCGCCGCTGGTCCTCGAGCGCCGTGACGATGGCCGCCTGGCCCGCAAGTCCTTCCCGGGATGGGTGGGCTACCGGCGTGGCGAGTCCGCCCAGGTCTCGCATGCCGAAGCGACCGCATTCCACGGTCGCCCCGCCGCTCATACGGGCTGGCTGCTGAAAGCGCCGGGCGGCCTGGACGTGCTCACCCCCGCCCTGGAGGCGGAGGATGGGGACATC
>JBJTKE010000712.1:0-3074 GCA_046096285.1 Chloroflexota bacterium | reverse complement strand
CTCCGAGGTGCTGCGCGAGGGCGACGACGTCGCCATTATCGCGGTCGGCTCGATGGTGCTTCCCGCCGAACGCGCGGCTGACGATCTGGCGGCCGCCGGCATTCTGGCGAGCGTGGTCAACGCGCGCTTCGTCAAACCGCTCGACGCGGAATTGATCACCGGCCTCGCCCGGCGCTGCCGTGGACTGGTCACGGTCGAGGAGAACGTGGTCGCGGGCGGATTTGGGGCAGCGGTGCTCGAGTTTCTCGCCGCCGAGGGAAACGAACTGCCGGTCGCCACCCTCGGCGTGCCGGATCGAGGCTTCGAGCAAGCGTCCCAGGGCCGCCTCCGCGAACTGGCCGGGCTCACCCCCGCGAGCATCGCCGAGGCCGCCCGGGCCGTCCTCACAAATAGCGCTGCCTCCCGTTTGGTCGCGCCGCCCGCGCCGGTCGGGTAGACTCCCCCCCGCGGCAAGACCGCTCCGGCTCATTGGAGAGCGCGATCGGGCGAGGTGGAACGTGCCGGCCATGGACGGGATCGTCGATGCGGCGTCGCTCGGCGCTTCCCCGGATGCGGAGCCAGCGGACTCGTGGCCCGGATTGGCGGCGGCAGTCGCCGCCCGCGGCATCGGGATCACGCCCGGTCAGGTCGAGCGACTGCTCGCCTACCGGGACCTCCTGCTCGCATGGAACGAGCGGTTCAACCTGACCGCGGTGCGTGAGAGCGAGGCTGCCGAGCGGGTTCTCCTGCTCGATTCCCTGCTCATGCTGCCCGCCATCGACGAGGCGGCCGCGGCCTCGGGCCTGCGCAGGCCGAGCCTGATCGACATCGGGTCCGGCGGCGGCCTTCCCGCCATTCCCCTCGCCATCTGCCGCCCGGACCTCGACATCACCCTGGTCGAGGCCACCGGCAAGAAAGTCCGGTTCCTCGATCAAGCCGCCCGGGAACTCGGTCTCTCCGGCGTGCGCGCCATCGCGGCCCGCGCCGAGGATCTCGCCCGGGATCCGGCGGAGCGGGAGCGGTACGACCTCGCAACGGCGCGGGCAGTCGCCTCGCTGCCGGCGCTGATCGAACTGGCCACGCCGTTCCTGCGGGAGGGCGGCGTCGCGCTGTTCCCGAAGGGCCGGGCGATCGAGGACGAACTGGCCGCGGCGCGCACCGCCTGCCGCGAACTGGGATGCCAGGTCGCCTCCGCCGCGACACTGCCGGGCGGCGAGACGATGCTGGTCACGGTCGTCAAGACCGGTCCGACGTCCGCGCGCTACCCCCGGCGGTCTGGCATTCCCGCCCGGCAACCGCTCGGCCTTTCCGGGGGAGCAGGGCGATGAGCGGCCGCGAGCGCATCTTCTACCGCAAGGAAAAGCTGCGCGGCGCCTGCTGGGAGTACCAGATCGACGGCGGATGGATCACCGTCCCCGGACCTTCCGGCGACCGCTCGCTGCTGCACCACCGGTTCGCCTTCTACCGGCCGCGGGAGGTGGAGGTGCGGACCCCGGCCGGCATCGTCAAACTCCATCGGACCGGCGCAGAACAGTGGTTCTTCCCCGACCGCTGGTTCTCGCTGCTGCGGTTCGTCACCGACGACGACCGCACCATCGGCTACTACGTCAACTTCTCCCGCCCGCTGACCGAACTGCGCGCCAATTACTATCGCGATCTCGATCTCGAACTCGATCTCTGGGTCGAACCAGACGGGAGCGCCACCGAACTCGACCGCAACGAGTTCGACGCCGAGATCGCCACCAACCGCCTGACCAGCGAATGGGCCGAGGAAGTCAACCCCGCCTGTGCGCAGGGGGCTGCCGCGGTCGCCGAGGCCGTGGCCCGGGTCGGGCCGGACATCGAGGCCGACCGCGACCCCGAGCACGGCCTGCCCGGCTTCATCCTCCGGGTGTGACCGAAGTCCGACCGTCCGGCATGCGGCTCTGCATCATCTACGACTGCCTCTACCCGTGGACCATTGGCGGCGCGGAACGCTGGTATCGCCTGCTGGCCGAGCACCTCGCCGCGGAAGGCCACGACGTGGTCTATCTCACCCGCGACCAGTGGTCGCCCGGGCCGCCTCCTGCCATCTCCGGCGTGCGGGTGGTCCCGGTCTCCGGCCCGGACTCCCTCTACGCCTCGGGCCGCCGGGCCATCGCTCCGCCGGCGAGGTTCGGAATCGGGGTCCATCGGCATCTTGCCCGCCACGGGGCGTCCTACGACGCCGTCGCCTGCGCATCGTTCCCGTATTTCTCCACGCTCGCCGCGGGACGGCTGCGCGACCGCTTCGGTTACCGCCTTGTCGTGGACTGGTGGGAGGTGTGGAGCGACGCCTACTGGCGCCACTACCTCGGACCTGCCCGGGGCCGGGCCGGCGCGATGATCCAGCGCCGGTGCGCGGCGATGCCGCACGTCGCCCGCTGCGCTGCGCCCCGGCATGCGGAGCGGTTGCGGCGGCTCGGTTTCAACGGTCCCGTGCTGCCCATCGGCGGGATTCACCAGCAGGGCACGGTGCCCGCCCCGGCGCAGCCCCGGCCTGCTGGCGGCTACCTCATCGTCACCGGCAGGTTGACGCCGGACAAGGGTTCCGGGGCGGTGCTCCCCGCGCTGGCCGAGGCGAGACGGGTGCGGCCGGACCTACGGGCCGTGATCGCCGGCGACGGGCCGTCCGCCCCCATGATGCGGGAGCAGGCCCGCCGCCTCGGTCTCGAGCGGGCCGTCGATTTCCGCGGCTTCGTCAGCGAGACGGAACTCGACGGACTGATCGCCGGCGCCACCTGCCTCCTGAATCCATCGCGCCGGGAAGGCTACGGTCTGTCCATCCTCGACGCCGCGTGCCGGGGCGTGCCATCGGTGGTTGCTCCCGGCCCGGACAACGCCGCCGCGGATCTGATCGAAACGGGCGCAAACGGCGAGATTGCCGGTTCTCCGGCGGCGGCGGACCTCGCCTCGGCTATCCTGCGCGTGGACGCGGCCGGGGAACCCCTCCGCCGCTCGACGTTCCGGTGGTGGGCGGCGACTCGCCCCCCCCTCGATGCCGGGGACGGCCTCCAGCGCGCCGGGGAGGCCCTGTTCGGCCCCCTGCCCCAATGACGCACCCCGCTCCCCAACCA
>JBJTKE010000711.1:0-1348 GCA_046096285.1 Chloroflexota bacterium | reverse complement strand
GGCTACTCCTGCCGGATGCGCGGGTCGAGCAGGCCCGCGCATCCGGCAGGAGTAGCCGCGATGGCCGACACCGAACGCGAGGCCGCCTCTCCCCTGCTCGACCGGGGGCCCGGAGCGTCTCCCGGGCCCGCCCCTGCGCCCGCCCCGGCCCGCCGCGGCGCGCTGTCGGAGGCCGCGCTGGAACGCGAGGAACTCCGCGCCACCCCGGGGTTCTACCGCCGCTCGTGGGCCCGCTTCCGCAAGGATCCGGTGGCCATGACCGCGCTGGGGGTGCTGGCGGTGGTCGTGCTGTTCGTGCTGGCCGCGCCGCTGATCTCGCGGCTGACCGGCTTCACGCCGTTCGAGAACCACCTCAAGGCCAAACTCACCCCGCCCTTCACGGACGGCTACGTGCTCGGCGCCGACGGCAACGGGCGCGACATCCTCACCCGCCTCGCCTACGGCGGCCAGGTCTCGCTGATGATCGCCGTGCTCTCCACCACCGCGACGATGCTGATCGGCGGCGGGGTCGGGCTGCTGGCGGGGTATGCCGGCGGCCCGGTCGACGCCTTCCTGATGCGGTTGGTGGATGTGCTGCTTTCCATCCCCGGGCTGCCGCTGCTGATCCTGATCGCCAGCATCTGGTCGCCCGGGCCGACCGGGTTGGCGCTCGTGCTGGCGGCCGTCTCCTGGATGGGCGTGGCCCGCATCGTCCGCGGGGAGGTGCTGCGGCTGCGCGGGATCGAGTACGTCGACGCCGCGCGGATGATCGGGGCGTCGCCGGGGCGGATCGCGCTGCGCCACGTGCTGCCGAACATCGCGCCGCTGCTGGTGGTGTTCGCCTCGCTGGCGATCCCGGACCTGATCCTCGCCGAGACGGCGCTGTCGTTCCTCGGGTTCGGCGTGCAGGTTCCGACGCCCTCGTGGGGCAACATGCTGGGGGAGGCGCAGCGCTTCTTCCGCACCAACCCCGGCAACCTGCTGATCCCCGGCGTGATGATCTACATCACCAGTCTGTCGCTCTTCCTGGTCGGCACCGGCCTGCGGGACGCCTTCGACCCGCGGCTGGGGGACTGAGCGGGCGGCGATTCGCCACGCCGCCATCCCGCGACTGGCGGCGCCGGCAGGCCCGAACGGCCCGCGGCCACCCTGCCACCCTGCCCCGGCGATTCTAGCGCACGAATGGCGCATTTCCTGTGGGCCATGCGCGCCCGGCCGGGCGTACCCTGTTGCCATCGCAGCGGAGACGGCCCCGGCGTTGCCGCGGCCGCAGGGAGGGCAGGAGACGATGACCGGCGATCGGCTGGATTGGGCGGCGCGCATCCTGGCGCGACGGGGGAGCAGGCGGTCGGCGGCCGGGGTGCTCGCC
>JBJTKE010000710.1:0-1244 GCA_046096285.1 Chloroflexota bacterium | reverse complement strand
GAGGAAAGACGGCATGAGCCAGGACTCCAGCGGACGCCAGCGCCCCGACCCGCCTCCCGGCCCTCCTGCCGCCCCGGCCCGCTCCGCGCCGCCGCCCGAGGCCAACCCCGGACTCGGCCGGCGCGCCGCCGCCGCCCTGCCGACCGTCCTCTCCAGCATCGGCGCGGTGGCCATCGCCCTCGCCGCCGGCGCGGTCATCATCCTGCTCTCCGGGCAGGACCCCGTGGCCGCCTACGTCGCGCTGTTCCAGGGGGCGTTCGGCGGCGTCAAGCCCCTCACCGAGACCCTCGTCGCCGCCACCCCGCTCATCTTCGGCGGCCTCGCCTTCGCGGTGGCCGCGCAGGCCGGGCTGTTCAACATTGGCATCGAGGGGCAACTGGTGCTCGGCGGGCTGGCCGCCGGCATCGTCGGCGCGCTGCCGCTCGGGCTGCCGCTCGTGCTCCATCTTCCCCTCGCGCTGGCCGCCGCGGTCGCCGCCGGGGGCCTCTGGGGGTTCGTGCCCGGGTTCCTCAAGGCCCGCACCGGCGCCCACGAGGTGATCACCACCATCATGCTCAACTACCTCGCCTTCCGCCTCAGCACCGTGCTGATCTCGATGGCGGGCGTGCTGCCGGTCAAACCCGACCTGCAGGCCACCCTCCCGGTCTCCCCGGATGCCCGCCTGCCGAAACTCATCCCCGAAACCCGGTTTCACGCCGGGTTCCTGCTCGCCCTGCTGGTCGCCGCCGCGGTCTGGTGGCTGCTCTACCGCACCACCTTCGGCTACCGGCTCCGCACCGTCGGCATCTCCCGCGGCGCGGCCGCCTACGCCGGCATCTCCTGGGGCCTGACCATCACCCTCGCCATGACCCTCAGCGGCGCGCTCGCCGGCCTCGGCGGCGCGGCCGACACCCTCGGGCTGCAGGGCCGCTACTACAACGTGCAGGCCGGGTACGGCTTCACCAGCATCGCCGTCGGCCTCGTCGGCCGCAACAACCCCTTCGGCGTGGTGGCCGCCGCCCTCCTCTTCGGCGCCCTCAGCGCCGGCGCCAACCGGATGCAGAACACGGCAGGCGCCAGCAAGGACCTCGTCTCGGTGCTGCTCGGCCTCGTCATCCTCTCCGTCTCCGGGTTCGCCGTCCTCGACGAGTTCCGCAAGCGCCGCAAGCAGGCCGCCGCCGCCCAGTCCATCACCCGCGACCGCGCCGAGGACGACCCCTCCGGCCCCGGCGACACCCGGTTCCAGCCGCTGTGACGCCCCCGCC
>JBJTKE010000709.1:0-4283 GCA_046096285.1 Chloroflexota bacterium | reverse complement strand
CGGCGGGCGTCGTCGACCCGGTCGTCTCGTCGTCGTGGGCCCGGCTGCCCCGCAGCACGGCGACGATGAGCGCGATCGAGCCGAAGGTCACGGCGATGTCGGCGACGTTGAACGTCGGCCAGCGCGGCAGCCTGATGAAGTCGACCACCTCACCGTGCAGGAACGAGGGCGCGCGCCCCGCTGGCCACCCTTGTTCAGCCGCCGGGATGCCCGGGCTCGTCCTGCAACTGGATTTCCTGGCGGATGGCGTAGTCGACGCCGAAGTACAGGATGATGTGCAGGGCGAGACCCCATAGCGCCAGGATCTGCTCCGTGTAGAAGGAGAGCAACTGCCCGAGCATGAGGGCCACGAGCACGCCTGACTTCATGATCCTGAATCCGGCCAGCCGCGAGGTGCGCAACCGGAGCAGACCGATCAGGAGCAGCGCCGAGCTGACGAGGGTGGTTGCGCCCTTCAGGAGGGCGAACCAGCTGAGCTTGACCTCGCCGGGGCGGAAGGATGGATCGCGGGTGATCTCGGAGACCAGTTCCGCGATGTTGGTGAGCGCGAGCGCGCCAGCGAGCAGGGCGATCACCGGGATGAACCACTTGCTGCCGCTGACCTTGTCGTACCAGGCAGAGGCGCGAACGGCCAGCCTGCCCGCCCACGATTCGCCGAAGGCGGATGTGGGGTCGACCCGGGCGATGGCCGCGGCCAGCGTGGCGGCAAGCGGGTCGGATTGATCCGCTCTCGCCAGCAGCGTCCTCGCTTCCGCGAGCTCGCTCGGCCTCCAGCCGCGGAGTTCGGCGGTTTGCCAGAGTTCCATCGCCTGCGCGACGTCGCCCTGCGAGGAGCTCGGGGAACGCTGGACGATGCCGCGAAGGACGACGAACAGGATGACGAAGATCGCGTAGATCATGGCGACGGCGGGCTTGAAGAAGTAGTTGACATCGCTGGTGATGAACTTGCCGAGTTCATCGATGAAGAGCCCCCAGCCGATGCCCGCGGCGAGGGCCGCGCGGAACCGCAAGTCCCGGCCGAGGAAGCCGAACAGGGCCACCAGGGAGGCCATCATGAGCAACCCGCCCCAAAGCAAGTGCGCGATGTGAAACCCGTGGCCACCGATCTGCGGATAGCCGGTCAGGGCGAGATAGATGCGGGTGCCGATGAAACTGCAGGCCCCGGCGACGAAAAAGAGTTCGAACAGGCCCATGGCATCGACGCTGCGAACGCCGGGGGCGACCCTGGATCGGGTGGAGTTCGCAGCGCTCACATGGTCTCCTGAGCGAGGCGGACCGCGACGACGCCCGGACCGCTGGCGATTTCGTGGACGCTCGCGCCGCCGGCGGCGGCGCGGAGGAGATCAAGCGGCCGCTCGGCCGCGGGATCGATGCGGAGCCGCAGCAGCCCCCCGGAAAACTCCATGACCTCGACGCTGGCGATGTCCGGGGCGGCGGCAATGGCGTCGCGCAACCGCGCTGCGGCGGGAGTCCCGCCGACGCCGTGGATGACGAGGTTGGAGACCGGGTGCGCCGGGGAGGCGGACCCGGAGAGGGCGGGGAGCTCGATGGCGCGAAGGGCGTCGTCGATGCGGGCGGCGAGCGCCCCGGCCTGGCGAACCAGCGCCGCGGCCTCATCGGCCAGCGATCGCAGCAGGTCGCGCTCGCGCTCGCGCTCCACGGCGGCGGCGGCGTGCCGCCGCTCGGCCTCGCGGAGCAACTCGCCGGAGCGGCGGACGTTCTCGTTGATGATCGCGTCGAAGTCCTCGTAGAAGGCGAGCCTGCGGCGCAGGTCCCCCTCGCGGTCGGAAGGCGGCTCGCCGGAGACGACTGGTTGGTGCTCCATGCGCCTGCCCTCCTTGCGGCCGCGGCCCGGAGGGTGAGTGTAGCAAAGGCGCTCCCCTTCCCTGACCCCACGATTGCCGCACAATGCCGGAAACGGTACCTTCACCGGGATGCCAGGCACGAACGGGGCCGGGCCGGAAAGGATGAGCGGCATGACGGAGAGACTGATGGATGCGATCGACGCCCTCTTCGGCCGAAAGCGGATGATGGTGACCGCCGAGACCGCGCTGCCGGGGCGGGACCGCTCGCTGGTCGATGTGCCGGGCCGCCACGAAGTGCTGGGCACTCCGCTGGAGGAGCCGTACCCGGCCGGGCTGGAAACGGCCTACTTCGGGCTGGGCTGCTTCTGGGGCGCGGAGAAGATGTTCTGGCAGACGCCCGGCGTGTACACGACCGCGGTCGGCTACCAGGGCGGGTTCACCCCCAACCCAACCTACGAGGAGGTCTGCTCGGGGATGACCGGGCACACCGAGGCGGTGAAGGTGGTGTTCGACCCGTCGGTGACCGGATACGGCGACCTGCTCCGGAGGTTCTTCGAGGACCATGACCCGACGCAGGGGATGCGGCAGGGCAACGACATCGGCACGCAGTACCGGTCCGCGATCTCCTACACGAGCGAGGCCCAGCGGGAGCAGGCGGAGGCGGTCCGCGAGGCGTACCAGCAATCGCTGACGGCGGCGGGTTTCGGGGAGATCACCACCGAGATCGCGCCCGCGGGGCCGTTCTGGTACGCCGAGGATTATCACCAGCAGTACCTGAAGAAGGTGCCGCACGGGTACTGCCCGCACCACGGGACGGGCATCGGTTGCCCGGCCGGGCTGGGGGTCGCGAGCGGGCCGGTGGGCGGCGATGACTGAACGCGGCGCGGCCGGGAGGGTGACGGCGGTGAGCCGGAGCCCGCGGCATACCATGACCAAGCCGAACCAGGACGAGATCCTGCTGCTGGCCGGGCTGGGAGTGGACGGAGACGCCCACGCCGGAGCGACGGTGAAGCATCGGTCACGGGTGCGGAAGGATCCGTCCGCGCCGAACCTGCGGCAGGTGCACCTCATCCACGCGGAGCTCCATGATGAACTGCGGAGCCTCGGCTTCGCGGTGGAGCCGGGGCAGATGGGGGAAAACATCACCACCCGGGGAATCGACCTGCTCGGGTTGCCGGCGGGAACCCGGCTGCGGATCGGCGGCGCGGTGGTGGAGATCACCGGGCTGCGGAACCCCTGCGCTCAACTCGACGGCATCCAGCAGGGGCTGATGGCCGCGACCCTGGACCGGGACGGCGACGGGACCGTGGTCCGGAAGGCCGGCGTGATGGGCGTGGTGCTGGAAGGGGGCGTGGTGCGGCCGGGAGACGCCGTGGAGGCTGAGCTGCCGGCCGGGCCGCGAGCGGCGCTGCAGACGGTGTGAATGCCCGCGGCGAACCGCCCCGGGCGCGAAAGGATGCCAGAACATGAGCGACGAGTTCGTTGATCTCGATGCCCTGCCGGAAACCGACGAGGAGTGGCGGCGGCGGCTGACCCCGGAGCAGTACCGGGTGCTGCGGGAGGCGGGAACGGAGCGGGCGTTCACCGGGGCCTACGTGGACACGGAGAACGAGGGCACCTACCACTGCGCCGGCTGCGGGGCGACGCTGTTCGACAGCGGCACCAAGTATCACTCCGGGTGCGGGTGGCCGAGTTTCACCGAGACCGTGTCGCCGAGCGCGGTGGACCTGATCGAGGACCGCAGCCACGGGATGATCCGGACCGAGGTGCGCTGCGCGCGGTGCCACGGGCACCTGGGCCATGTGTTCCCGGACGGGCCGCGCGATCGCGGCGGGTTGCGTTACTGCATGAACAGCATCGCGCTCGATCTGCAGGAGCGGTAGCGGCGGACGGGCCGGCGGTCAGCGCCTGCACCAGGGCGGGTCCTGGCCGGGGCAGGAGCAGCCCCAGTGGGGGCAACAGCAGTCCCAGTGGGTGGAGAGGCCGCGCGACCACATCTCGGCGGTGGCGAGCGAGGCCCACTTGGGGTGCCAGTAACTCTTGCGGTGGTAGCTCGGGTTGAGGTACGGGTCGCTCCAGGTGGAGTCGATGAACTGGAAAAGCCCGTACGACTTGCCAGCGACGTTGACGGCGCAGTTGTCGAGGCTGGACTCGCACATCGCGACGCAGAGCAGTTTCCTGTAGGGCTGGCGGTACTTCCGGGCCGCGGCCTTGATGTACCGCTCCACCTTTCGCTGGCTGAGGGTCCGGCATTTGGCGGCGGCGGGGCCGGGAGCGGCGCCCGCTCCGGCGGCGAGGGCGAACAGGGCGGCGAGAACGCGGCGGCGCCCCGAGGCGGCGGCGAGGCCGCGCGCGATCCGGTCGATGGCGGGATCGGGCACAGCAGACTTCCTTCCCGCGCAATTCAGCGCAAGCGCTCCGGCAAGGCCGGGCGAACGGCTCAAACGTGGTCGCGGGGGCGGGTGGGCTGAGTATACC
>JBJTKE010000708.1:0-2327 GCA_046096285.1 Chloroflexota bacterium | reverse complement strand
CCCATGTACGGGTGGTCGCCGTCGGTGACGTGGATCGTGCGCCAGCCGCGCATGATTCCCTCGTCGCGGTGATCGAAGAACTCCAGTCGCTGCAGATCGTGCAGGTCCCAGCGGATGCTGGCGTGCTCGCCGTTGATCTCGAAGGTGTAGAGCGCCTTGTGGCCGCGCGCGTAGCGGGTCGCCTCGAACATGCCCAGCGAGCCGTTGTCGAAGCGGGCCAGCACGGCGCTCGCGTCGTCGATCTTCACCGGCTCGACCTTGCCGGTGAGATTGTGCGGCCGCTCCTTGATGAAGGTCTCGGTCATCGCCGACACCTTGGCGATCGGCCCGTTCAGCCACATCGCGGTGTCGATGCAGTGCGCCAGCAGGTCCCCGGTGACGCCGCTGCCGGCCACGTCCGCGTCCAGCCGCCAGAGGGCCGCGCCGCCCTGCGGCAGATCGGCGGAGATGGTCCAGTCCTGCAGGAACTGGGCGCGGTAATGGAAGATCTTGCCGAGTTTGCCGGACTCCACGATCTGCCGGGCCAGCGTCACCGCCGGCACCCGCCGGTAGTTGTACCAGACCATGCTGGGCACGCCGGCCTTCTCGACCGCCGCGACCATCGCCTCCGATTCTTTCGGATTCCGGCCCAGCGGCTTCTCGCAGGTGACCATCTTGCCCGCCTCGGCGGCGGCGATGGCGATGTCGTGGTGGGTGTCGTTCGGGCTGGCGATGTCGATCAGGTCGATGTCGTCCCGCTCGATCAGCTTGCGCCAGTCCGTCTCCGCCGACGCGTAGCCCCAGTTGCCGGCGAAGGATTCCACCTTCTCCGGGCTGCGCGCCGCGATCGCCTGCAGCACCGGCTCATACGGCAGATCGAAAAACTTCGCCGCCTGCCGCCAGGCGTTCGTATGGGTCCGGCCCATGAAGCCGTACCCGACCAATCCGATGCGTAGGGGCGTCTTTCCGGGCATGTTGGTCCTCCGTGGGTATCGGGTACGGGGTGTCGGGTACCGGGTACCGGGTATCGGGTATCGGGCGCCGGGCGGTGGTAATCGGAGGGCGCCGACATTCTCCCAGCGCCCCTCACCCGATGTCCGATGCCCGATGCCCGGTACCCCCTTCGTCTCAGTCCCAGCCCCACGCATCCCGGACGGCGATCATCGCGCCGAGGATGTCGTTCCAGGTCTGGGGGTTCATCATCACCGCGTTCGGGAACATGCAGCCGTCCCAGCAGATGTGCTGCATCGCCTTCGTCGGCGTGCCGTCGTCGTTGTTCAGCCAGTACCCGGCGTGCTTCACGATGTCGAGCCGCCCGTTGGGATCGTTCACCGTGCAGTGGCGGCCGGTCTTGTCGTGGCTGCCGGAGCCGAAGACGGTGCCGTCGTTCTGCGCCACGTGGAAGTCGATCGTCCACGGCCGAAGCTTGTCGACCATCTTCTTGTAGGCGCGATCGAGCGTCGCCTTGTCGGCCCAGTCGTAGTCAACCGGAAGCAACCGCGCCTCGGGGGCGTTCGCGCCGAGGGTGTAGAGCATCGAGTGGGCCATGTCGGCCTGGAACCCGAGCGTCTCCGGGCGGCCGACCCGCTCCAGCAACTCGACCATCGCCTGCCAGGAATGCATCCCGCCCCAGCAGATCTCGCCCTCGGCGGCGAGGCGCTCGCCGTAGGACTCCGCGATGTCGCACGCCTCGTTGAAGGTGGCCGCCATCGCGGTCATCGCCGCGGCGGGGTCGGCGGCGTAGGCGTCCACGCCGGTGGCGGTGTCGATCCGCACCACGCCCGACGGCCGCACGCCCATCTCCCGCAGCCACGACCCGATCCGGCACGACTTCTCGACCGCGGCGAGGAACGCGGCACGCTCCTCCTTCGACCCCATCGCCGAACCGCCGCCGACCGGCGGCCACACCGGCGCCACCATCGAGCCGATCTCGAGGCCCATGCCGCTCACCTTCTCGGCCAGCGCCGCGATCTCCTCGCGGGTGCTGTCGATGCTGGTGTGCGGGTCGGACATGAACAGGTCGACGCCGTCGAACTTCACGCCGTCGACCTCCGCCGCCGCCGTCAGCGCCAGCATCGTGTCGAGGTCGATGAACGGCTCCGAATCCGGCGCTCCCTTGCCGACGAGCCCCGGCCACATCGCGTTATGCAGTTTCGGCCATTGATGCTGGTGCTGGTGCGCCATTGCGCCTCCCCTTCCTTGCTGGTTGCAAGCCATCGCCCCGCCGGACCTCGCCGCCCGGCGTCTTCCGGTTGTGTCCGGGATTTTCGCACGTCGCGGGCAACGGGTATCGGGCATCGGGGAGAATGGCTGACGAGGCATCGGCCCGCCGGCCTGCTGTTCCCTGC
>JBJTKE010000707.1:0-2084 GCA_046096285.1 Chloroflexota bacterium | reverse complement strand
TGTAGAACTGCTGACCGGTCACGGCGTTTTCAAAGAGCGTCAGGCTGCCGTCGGTGGTCGAGACCGAGAACGTGCCGGCGGAGTACCAGTCCGTCGCCCCGCCAGCGCCAAGCCAACCGTTGAACACGGTTGCGCCGTCGGCAACGATGGTGACGTTGATGTCCCCCTGCGCAAGCACACGGATGGTGGCCTGCCCACCCTGGGGCGCGGCGGCCTGCGGCGGGGAAGTCGGCGCAGGGATGGGAGTAGGAGCGGGACCCGGAGTCGGGGTGACCGCGCCGACGGTCTGCAGTTGCTGGAGCGGCTGGGCGGTCGGCGCGAGCGGCTGGGATGCGGCAGGGTCGACCACCGGGGAAAGCAGGATGGGTTGCTGGGGAGCGAGCTGGGCGAGCGCTGTCGGGCTCGGCATCGGGAGCCGCTCATCCTGGATCGGGGTCACGGTCGGGACTGCCGGGGGGAGCGTGGCCGATGCAGTCGGCTGGTTGAACGAAATGCTGTAAATCCAGGCGAACACGATGGCGCTCATCACCACCATGAACGCAACGATGGCGAAATTCGGGGCCCAGGTCTTTGGCATGTCAAGCGGCTTGACCGATGCGACCAACTGGGCCGGGGGCTCCTCGCCCGCAGCCTCGGAAAACATCGCAAGCAGTCTGCCGGGATCAAGCCCGAGGTAGGAGGCATAGTTCCGGACGATGCCACGGCTGTAGATCTGCGCAGGGAGAACGCCAAAGTTCTCCTCCTCGAGAGCCGCCAGGTGATGGCGGCTGATTCGAGTGGCCTGCTCGGCTTCTTTCAGCGTCACGCCCTTCTGGGCGCGAGCCTGCTTCAGCGTATCGCCGAAAACCGTCACGATTCCGCCGGCTCCCTGTCCTCCGGGTCAACCCCGGTCCCACATCCGGCCTCACGCTCACCAGACCTGCAACCGCCACTGTCCCGGGCGATGTGGCTTGAACGCTTGACGAGAGTGTAGCAGATCAGGACCGCCGACGCTGACGCTCGGGCACGCTCTGGCCGGGAAGCCAGCGTTCGAGAAGAGGAGTTTCGTGGGCGTGCGCCGAGACATCGACCGGCTCGATGCGCAATTCGTCGCTCGGAAGCCACCAACTGCCGATTGCGCCATCGCAGACAGGCGGAGCGTCGGCGGTGACAACCTGGCGATGTGGGAACGCCCAGGCATTGGCACACCAGCCGGATCCGCCCGCCTCACCGCCGCGAAAATCACGGCAGGTGCGGCAAATGCGGGGCAATGCCGGAGCCACGGAGACTGGCTCCGGGATCCAGCCGCCAATCGGTGAACCGGAGTCATCGAGGCGGATCCACCGGTCGACGTGGGCATCGGCGCCCGCGGCGGCGGGAGTTTCGCGGGCTGCCGGATAGGGAACTCCCGGCGCGACGGGGGCGATCAAGGCAGGATCGTCGTTGACGGTGCGCCGCGAGTTGGTGGCCGGGTTTGCGACGGCTGCCAACTCCCCCTCCTCACGGTAGAGTCCTCCCGCGCCTGACCGGTCGCGACTCCAGCCGAAGCGGCCACCAGCGCGGGGCGCGTTGACGCCGGACTCCGGCTCGGTCGGCCGGGCAGTCTCAGGCGTTCCGGATTCGCCCGGGACGAGGTCCCAGCGTTCGCGCGGGGCAGAACTCCGCCGATCGACTTGCCAACTGGCGGCGGACGGCGCTTCGGCGCCGCGTGAACCCGCCTCGAACGCGTCGAGCGGCGAGCCTGGGTGGTCCTCCGGCGCGTTGTGAACCTCGGTCAAGTCATCGGAGGCCGGCCGCGCCGATGGGGCTTCGTCGCCGGAGAGATCACGCCAGAGTTCGTCGTCGGTCTCGTTGGCGACGACATCCTCGACGATCGCCTCGTCCGTGCTCGCATCGCTGGCGAAGGCGACGGCGGTCGCCGGAAGGTGTTCTCCGGGCGATGGAGAACCCGCGGGGATCGCGACCTGCATGTCCTCGGGATCGAGCGACGCGGCGGCGGCAAGGTCGGGGATGAACGGCAGATCGCCGGGCTGCGAACTCTGGTGGCGGCGCGCGGTCTTCGGCAGGCGGGCGAACAGGTTGGCGCGCTCGTCGTGGTCTGGCGG
>JBJTKE010000706.1:0-7159 GCA_046096285.1 Chloroflexota bacterium | reverse complement strand
GAGCCAGCCCGCGACGACCTCGGCGGGATCGCGCCATTCCCGGTGGTGGGCGGCCCAGCGGTCGGCGGCGGCTGGGTCGGCGGCGGATGGCGGCGTGATCGCGGTCATCGGCGGTCCTGCTTCATGGCGAACGCGCCGCGGTACATGCGGAACGCGGAGTCCATGCTGGTGGTGGATTTTCCACCATGCCGCCGCGCGGAGAAGATGGGCACCTCGATGATGGGGTATCCCCGTTCGCGGCAGGTGACGACGAACTCGAGATCGACCAGATCGTCGTCCCGGCGCAGGTCGAGCAGGGCGTCGAAGGCGCGGGGAAAGATCTTCGGGGTGCCGTTGATATCCCAGACCGGGAGATCGAACAGGGCGCGGGCCTGGAGGTTGTAGAGCAGCGATCCTGCCCGCCTGCGCCTGCCCTCGCGGATCTTCCGGTTGGCCTTGACGACGTAGCCGGGATTGGCGAGCCCGACCGCGGCCACTTGCACGAGATCCGACGGGCTGGTGCGCGCGCTGTTGGTGTAGCAGATGTGCTCGCCGCGGGACGCGCGGATGCCGAGGTTGACCGCGAGCCCCCAGCCGCCGCGCTCGCTGGCGATGACGCGCACGGCAGGATGGCGGGCGGCGAGCGCCGCGCACACCTCCTCCGAGCGGTCGCGGGAGCCGTTGACGACGAGCAAGGTCTCGTGCGCCGGCGCCAGCAGGGCGAGCGCGGTCTCGTAGCCGTCGACGATGGCGGCGAGGTGATCGGCCTGGTTGTGGACCGGCAGGATGACCGAAAGACGGGGCGGCGCGGTCATGCCAGCGCCCCGGCGACGGCGGCGGCGAGCGATTCGGCGTCCAGCCCGTGCTGCCGGTGCAGCCAGGCGGCGCTGCCGGTGCGGCCGCTGCCGCCAACGCCGCCGCCGGGATGGGCGCGGGCGGCGCGGCGGAGAAGGCGGGCGGGAATCCCGCGCTCGGCGATGATCTCGGCGACGAGGGAGCCGAGGCCGCCGTCGCGCTGGTGCGCCTCGACGGTGACCACGAGCGGGACGCCCGCCATCGCGGCGGCGAGGGCGTCGTCCGGGGCGGGGCGGATGCTGGCGACGACGGCGAGCCCGGCGGAGACGCCGCGCGCCTCGAGCAGCACGGCGGCGCGCGCGGCGTCGGCGGCGACCGCGCCGGTGGCGACGACCAGGCAGTCGCCGCCCTCGCGGATGCGCTCGATCCCGCCGAGGGTGAATCGTCCGTCCAGGCCGGGCACGGCGACCCGGTCGTCCTTGCCGATCCGGTAGTAGACGGGGCCGGGCAGGTCCCAGGTGGCGCGGAGGGCGGCGGCGGCCTGGGCGGGCTCGGCGGGAGCGATGACGTTCATCGCCGGGAGGGCGCGCATCACGGCGATGTCCTCGAGGCCGTGGTGGCTGTACCCCGCGTGGCCGTAGTCGAAGCCGCCGCCGACGCCGACCGCCCGCACCGGCCAGACGTGGTGGGCGGGCCCGTTGCGGATGAACTCGAAGGGCCGCAGGCTGGCGAAGGGCGCGATCGAGTAGCAGAAGGGCAGGAACCCCGCCTCGGCGAGCCCGGAGGCGATCCCGATCATGTCCTGCTCGGCCACGCCCGCGTTGAAGAAGCGGCCGGGGCAGGCCTCGGCGAACGGCTCGACGGCCATGAAGCCGAGATCGCCGGTGATCAGCACGACGCGGGGATCGGCCGCGCCGATGGCGGCGAGTTCGCGCAGGAAGGCGGTTCTCATTGCCGCGCGCCGATCTCGGTCATCGCCTGCCGGTACTGGTCCTCGTTCAATGGAAGGTAGTGCCAGGCGACCTGCCCCTCCATGAAGGAGACGCCCTTGCCGCCGGTGGTGCGGGCGATGATGACGCGGGGCCGCCCGGCGGGGTCGGGGGGCGCGGCGAGCGCGGCGGCGAGGGCGGGAAGATCGTGGCCGTCGGCATCGATCGCCTCCCAGCCAAACGCGGCCCAGCGGGCGGACATGGGGGAGAGATCGAGCACGTCGCGGGTGGGAGCGAGGGCCTGCTGGCCGTTGAGATCGACGATGGCGGTCAGGCTGGCGAGCCGGTGGTGGGCGGCGAACATGACGGCCTCCCAGACCGAGCCCTCGTTGCATTCGGCGTCGCTGAGGAGGGCGAAGACGCGGCGGGAGGAGGCCTGGAGGCGGGCGGCGAGCGCCATCCCGACGGCAACCGGCAACGCCTGGCCGAGCGAGCCGGTGGAGCAATCGACGCCGGGCAGGCCGAGCTCGGGATGCACGCCGAGCAGGGTGTCGTCGGCGCAGTAGGTGGCGAGGTCCTCGCGGGAGAGCCAGCCCCGCAGGTGAAGCGCGGCGTACAGGGCGAGCGCGGCGTGGCCCTTGCCGAGGAGGAAGCGGTCACGGTCCGGGTAGCCGGGCGCGGGAACGCGAAGCACGCCGCCATAGAGCGCGGCGAGCGTCTCGACGACCGAGAGCGCGGGGCCGATATGGCCGACGCCGGCGCGGTAGGACTCCCCGATGATGATGGCGCGCATGGCCGCCGGATCGAGGGGGGCCGTCACTGGGGTCTCCTGTCCCTTGTCTTCCGCCATCTTGCGTAGTCCATAAGGCAGTTTACGACCCTCATAGTCTGGCGCGCTCACGCGGACACATTTTTAGGAATGATGTACGAACGATCGGGAGGTTATCCCAGTTCAGGGAACATCGGCGCCAGGGGAGGCAAGGGGCGCGGCGTCTCGCTTCCGGTCGCGGCGGGGACGCTCAGGCTCGGGGGTGGCGGCAGCGGGATTTTGGCGCTTCGAGGCTGTTGAATCCGCGGCTCCGCCCTGGTTCTCGTCGCCGGCTGCCTTCTGGCCCGCCGCAGCCGATTCGATCCGGATCTCCGACACCCGCGACAGCACCGCCGGGTCCCCGCCCGCGGCAGGCCGGAACACGAGTTGCGACCAGCCCGCGGGCAGTACCAGATCCACCGCGTTCCGGTTCGCGCTCGGCGGGTCCACCGTGCCGGCTGGCGCGCCGTCCAGCGTCAGGTCATACCCCCGGCGCACACTGCCGGTCACCACGAACCGGACCGTACGGGGTTCATCGGTGTGCAGGTTGAGGATCGCGCCATCGCCGATGGTGCGCGTGCCGTCGCTGCGCTTTTCGAGCGCGGCGGGACCCCAGGAGGCCCAGACGCCGGGGATGTCCAAGACCATCAGCGTGTCGTCGAACAGCCAGCGGCCCTCTCGCAGGGCGGGGCGAGGCTGGTCCGCCGGGGCGGGCTCCACGCGCAGCAGATCCCAGTGCGCGCTGTGGTACGCGGCGACCGGCTGGTGCGTCCGGAACAGTTGCTCCCAGAACCACGGGCCGGTGTCGTCCAGCGGCTGGTAGGGCAGTGCGCCGTCCTGCGTTCGCTGGATGATCCAGCCTGCTTGCGGCTGGCGCTCCATCCAGCGTTGCAGGTATACGGTGCGGCGCTCGGGGGTGAGCGTGCTCATCAGCCCGGAGGGCATGGCCGGGGTGAGCGCGCGAGGGGAACCCGGAGGGCGGCCGGGCCAGACGCCAACGATCGACGCGAAACCCCTGTCCGCATAAAGCACGGGATCGTCGGGCGATGCGCCCGCCGCGGCAAGCAGGCTGGCGAGTTCGGAATCAATCTCGGGCAGCCCGGCATCGACGTTGCCGACATGCCAGGTGGACGGCTGCCGAAACAGGGCGATATTGGCGGCGATGAGCCCCGGCCGCGCCAGCATTCCCAGCGGGATCACCACCATCAACGGCAGCACGATGGCCCGAAGTCCCCATCCGGCAGATGCCGGCAAGACGCCTCGATGGCGTGCGAGCCAGCCGAGATACAGCGCGACGGCGACCGCCGCGGCAGGAAGCACCATGTACAGCCCAAAGGAATCCTTGCGGGAAAGGATATAGCTGGACCAGGACCAGAGCATCCACGCGCTCCCCGCCAGCAGGCCGGTTTCCCGCGGCCAGCCAAGCCGGCGGATGATGATGGCCAGGGTCGCGAAGAGCGCGAGGATCGCGGCCATGACCGGCAGATAGATCCCGGTGAGTTGGGCCGTCTCGGGCCAGCCAAGGCGGGCGGCAACGCGGCTGCCCTCGTAGGAGAGCGCGTAGTCTGCGTAGGCGCGGATGTCAGGAAGGTGGCCGATCCGGCCCAGATACCACCCGCAGATCGCCGCTACCGCCCCGCCCAGCAGCACCGCCGGCATCGCCAGCCACCCGGCGAACCGCCAGAGCGACAGCCGGGGCTGGCCATCGGGGCCGGAAACGCTCGACCGGTCGCGGAGGACCGCGATGATGAATCCGGGGAGCCAGATGGCGCTCGCGTAGAACCCTCCTTCGAACGACCACAGCATCGCCACGGTCCACGCCACGCAACCGAGCGCGAGGAGATGGCGCTGGCGCGGCGACCCGGCAGCGGAACGGGCCTCCAGGGCGAGGATGCCCAGCAACACGAAGGACCAGATGAAGCGGTAGGGCCCGGCCGTGGGATAAAAGTGACGCTGCATCACGCCACCGGCGTCCATGATCGCGAAGAACAGCCCCGCCGTCGCCAGCAACGCGAACACCTGCCCGGGCACGCCCCGCCGAACCCCGCGCAGCAGCAGGTAGACCACGCCGAACATGCACGCGCCGAACATCGCGCTGAACAGGTACAACCCCTGCCAGACCGACCCGGTCGGAATGGCGGCGAGCAACAGCGTGTTGAGGAATCCGTAGGGCGTCGGGGTGTCCCAGAGCAGGTTGCCGCCATCGCGGACCATCATCGCGGGGCCGACGACGTACGACCAGTGATGGTGGGCGAACGGCGTCCCTTCCCAGCCGGGGGTGACGAACAGCCCGTCGGTGCGGAAGGAAAGCACGGCGATGAGGACGAACGCCAGCAGGTCGATCGCCAGGGCGAGCCAGCGGGGCGAGACGGCATCCGGGGCGCCGCAGCCCCACCAGACGGCCAGCGCGGTCAACGCCACCGCCAGGACCGCGGCGAGCGGCACCGGCATGGCGTCGCAGCCGGACGGACAGGAGGCGATCTGCGGCAGCGCGCAGATCGCGGCCGCCCAGCCGACAAATCCGGCGGCGAGCATACCGGGCGTCCGCGCCTCCCGCGATCCCTCCGGGCCGAACGCCGCCAGCAGGACCGCCTGCAGCACGGCCAGCACGAGCGCGATGGCGACAGCGGCGGGAGACAGCCGGAAGGCGACAACCGCCGCGGTCGCCACCGCGGCCGCGGCCAGCACGGCGGGCAGCGGCGACTGCCCGAAGCGGGCCGAGCCGGGGAGCCGCAGCGCCCACCACAGCCCCAGCGCGGGGATGCCCAGCCCCAGCAGCAGGTAGCGCAGGATGTCCTCGGTGGCCGGCGACAGGAACCGGACCGCCAGGGGATGCAGCGCCAGGACCAGGACGACCCACGCGCCGATGGCCACCAGCGGCGGCTGCGCCATCGCGATGGCCGCACGCCACGCTGGCCAGCGTGGCATCGCCGGTGGGCTTTTCTCGTCCATCATCGCGCAATGCTCGCAGCCCAGTCATATTTTCGACCCATGACTCACGGGCCGTGTCGCAATGGTCGCGCAGACTCCATGTATCGGCAACTCCGGCGGGCGTGCTCCGGGCGGACGGGGAGATGGGCAGCGCTCGCCGGCTCCGGGGAGGCTGGCGTGACCGACTCACGCTTCGCTCCCCAGGGTTGGCAGGCACGGCCCGGGCGGATGGCGGACGGCGGCGCGCGACCGACCACGGTCGGGTTTCCGCCGGGCGGGTATCGGCTCGCGGCGGCCCCGCGAGGGCGGCGGCCCTGCTACCATGCCGGGCAGGCGGCAAGCAGCAATCGGCTGCCGGAACCCGGCGGGTGCCCGGGCGGACGGCAGACGGCGGCGCGCGGCAGACGACAGGAGGCAGGCGGCAGATGGCGACCCGGTACGACATCCTCATCAGCGGCGGCACGGTGGTCGATCCGGCCAGCGGGCTCTCCGGGCGCCAGGACGTGGCGATCAGCAGCGGAAGCATCGCCGCGGTCGGGCCGGGGCTGGACCGCGGGGCGGCGGAGCGGGTGATCGACGCCTCCGGCCAGATCGTGACCCCGGGGCTGATCGATCTCCATACGCACGTCTGGTGGGGGGCGACCTTCTGGGGCATCGAGCCCGACCCGGTGGCCGCGCGCTCCGGCGCCACGACCTGGCTGGACGTCGGCAGCGCGGGGGCCTACTCGTTCCCGGGCTTCCGCGAGTTCATCGTGGAGCGCAGCCAGACACGCATCTACTCGCTGCTCAACCTGTCGGCGATCGGGCTGATCGCGCCGACCTGGGAGTTCTCGAACATCGACTACTGCGACGTCGATCTCGCCGAGACGATGGTCGAGCACAACCGCGACGTGATCCTCGGCATCAAGGCCCGCATCGACAGCCGCACCACCCGCGGCGTCGGCATCCGCCCGCTCGAAATGGCGCGGGACCTGGCCGACCGGGTGGGACTGCCGCTGATGGTCCACATCGGCGGCGGCCCGCCCTCGCTCTCCGAGGTGATCCCCCTGCTGCGCCCGGGCGACATCCTCACCCACTGCTTCACCGGGCAGGACATGAAGATCGTCGACGATGCCGGGGTGCCGAACCCCGACATCCTGGCGCTGCGGGACAAGGGACTGATCCTCGACATCGGCCACGGCGCGGGGTCGTTCTCCTACAGGAGCGCCGAGGCGATGCTGGCCGCCGGCGTCCTGCCGGACGTGATCTCCACCGATCTGCACCAGCTGGCGGTGCAGGGGCCGGCGATCGACATGCCGACGACGATGAGCAAGTTCCTCGATCTCGGGCTTTCGCTCGAGCAGGTGATCGAGCGCTCCACCAGCAGGCCCGCCGCGGCGATGGGCAAGCCTGAACTCGGCAGACTCGCCCCGGGCAGCCCGGCCGATGTCGCGCTGTTCACCCTCGACGAGGGCTCGTGGACCTTCCACGACGTCCACATGAACGCCCGGCAGGCCTCGCGGCGGCTGCACAACACGCTGACCATCGTCGGCGGCCAGCCGATGGAGCGGATGGACGAACGCCCGCTGCATCCGTGGGCGGTGCTGTCGGAGGTGCAATCGCCCTACCAGCAGCCGCTGGCCTATTCCGCGAAGAAGGGGCATCCGTAGGGGGTATCGGGTACCGGGTACCAGGTATCGGGTATCGGGTATCGGGTATCGGGTATCGGGTATCGGGT
>JBJTKE010000705.1:0-2451 GCA_046096285.1 Chloroflexota bacterium | reverse complement strand
CGCCCGCCCGGACTGGCCTGCCCGCAGGAACCCCCCGGACCGTTTCGTGATCGGCAGTCTGCGACCGCTGCCAGCATTCGCCCGCCCTGCGCGAACCCGCCGCCCTCCGTTCCCGCCATGCCGAAAAGCCCCGCTCCCTCGCGCGAGGAGCGGGGTTTGGGGTGAGGGAAGATGGACGCGCCGGCCCGGTGGTTCACCACGGCCCCGGCGTGAGGAGCGGGAAGGTGGGCTCCCGGCCGGAACGGACCAAACACCGGCCCCGGCCGGTCATGCGCGTCCGCCGAATCACCCCGGCGCACACCGGCCGCCGTCGGCGAACTGACCGGCGAGCGTCGTCCATGTGCAAGATGTGGAATGACCGGAGTACCATGACGCCCGGTCCGGGGCCGCGCGGGGGAACGCGGCAGCCCGGGCCGTCGTTTCCCGGCGCGCTCCGGGGTTGGACCGGGCGGCGGCGGGTCGGGAACCCGCGGCCCTCGACCGCAAGCCACGCCCGCGCCGGGTCATCGCGTCCGCGCCGCCCGCCGTGAACGCCCGGGACAGGGGGTCCCATCCATGCCCGAATCGCCGGCCAGCGCGGTGGAGGCGGCGCGCACCATCCGGGTGGCGCTCTCCCACATCGCCGGAACCGCGCTGGACGCGCCGCTTCGCCAGCCACTGGATGATCCATCCACCCTGGACCTGGACTACCTCGCCCGCTTCGATTACTTCACCCGCTTCTACGACGTGTTCCACGCTGCTGGCGGCCGGCGCATTCTCGCGCTCGGACCGCCGTCCGCCTCCCCGTTTCGCGTGTTCACCTGGCCCGAGCGGGAACCCTGCGAGGTCACCCTGCTCACGCCGCCCGGGGAGACGCTGTTTGCCTACCAGCTGGCCTCGATCGCGCCGCCCCGCCCGGGTTGCCCGGCTCTGCTGCTGGAGGCTGGCGGCCGGGAGGAGGTCGTCGCGGTCCAGCCCAGCCTCGGGTCCTTCTTCGCCGGGCGCCGGGTGCTCGTCGCCAAGAACCGCGACATGGACCTGATCTGGATCCGCGACTGGGCCGAGTACCACGCCCGCGAACACGATTTCGACGCCGTGGTCCTCTATGACACCCGCTCCGGGCGCTACCACCCCGCCGAGATCGAATCCGTGCTGGCCGGCGTCCCTGGCATCGCCCGCGCCGTCGTCGTCGATGTCGCGGCCCCCTTCGGCCCGGTCGGCTCGGCCACCGCGGATCGGGTCGTCTCGGCCAGTTTTCTGCAGGAGGCCATCCCCTGCCACGCCGTCCGCCGAATGGCCCCGCTCGCCGATCTCGTCATGCAACTCGACATCGACGAATTGCTCCTCGTCCAGGACCCCGATGCCTTCGACCGCCTGCTCGATGACCCCGGCATCCCGGTCGTCACCGTCAGGGGCGAGAACATCGCCGAGTCCGCGCCGCGAACCCGCTCCGGTATCCGCCACCGCGATAGCGCCGGCGTCTTCCCGAGCCGCCCGCTTCGGCCCGGCAAGTGGCTGGCGCGGCCCCGCATCCTGCCGGCCGCCGCGCTTCCCAGCCTCCACCTCGTCGCCGCCTGTCCCACCGGGACATGCCCTCCCGAGGTTGCCCTGATCTGCAACCTGATTGGCATCTCCACCGGGTGGAACGCGCCAGCCCGGGCGCTCGGCATGTTCACCGCTCCCGGGGTGGTCGACCTGCCAGCGCTGCGTCAGGCCCTCGACCGCCAGCCCTGGGCCGAACCGGACGACATCGGCGCGTGGAACCCGCTCGAGCAGGAGGACGCCGCCCTGCTCGTGCGCTGGGGCGCCTGGCGCCTCGCCGCGGGCGATGCCGCCGCCGCCCTTGAGGCCGCCGGGCGGGCGCGCTCCCTCGCCCCCGACCTGTTCGCCGCCCGGGAACTGCTGGACCTCGCCAGCGGGCTCCGGCTTCCCGCCCCGCTGCCGCCCGTTCCCGGCCTCGACCCCGCCGAGACCGTGCTGCTCGACGCGGCCATTGACGGCGCCTCCCGTGTCGTGCTCTTCGGCGCGGGCCGCATCTCCCCCCGGCTCGCGGCCTCGCGCCGCGACCACGTCACGGTCGTCGACCCAAAGCTGACCGTGCGCCGCGCCGCCTCCGGCAACCCGGACGTGGCCGAGGCCATCGCGGAGCAACGCCTCGATCTCGTTCCCGCCCGGATCGGCAACACCGATCGCCACGGCCGGCCCGTGGACGCCGCCTCCCGCGATGCGTGGCCCTCCTGCTGGCGGTTGCCCGGACCCCCCGCGAGGCGCGCCGCCATCGACCTCGTGATCGCCGACGGCCCCTTCCGCGCCGCTTGCGCGCTCGGCGCCCTGCTGCTGGGTGTGGATGGCCTCGTGGTGTTCGTCGCGGGGGGCGCGGCCGGCCCGGTGCGCGCCGCATTGCGTCCTTACGCCGAGTGCATTGGCGAAGCCGGAACGTGCGCGCTCTTCATTCGCGCCGCCGGGTTCGAC
>JBJTKE010000704.1:0-6446 GCA_046096285.1 Chloroflexota bacterium | reverse complement strand
GGCAACCGTCTCCCGAAAGTGGGTAGGGATCACTACCTGCAAAGTGGGTGCATCCTGTGGATTTCGCGCTGGCTAGACTGCGACTTCGCAACCTGCCCGGGTGGCATGTCGTCACTTCGACGGCGAACTCGCCACCGGGTCAACGGACATGGCGCATGGACGGGACGAGTTTCGATCGATGGTCGCGGGCGCTCGGCCTGACGCCGACGCGCCGTCACGGAATTGCCGCGCTGCTCGGCGGGTTCACCCTGACTGGCTGCACCGTCTCCGGCAACACCTCGAGCTCCGGTAATGGTGGAGGTGTGTCGCCTGTCGGCACGGGCGCGAATGCGCCGACGCTCACCATCGGCGCGGGCACCGCGATCACCGGAAACAGCGCCACCGGCAATGGTGCCGGATACCTTGGGTACGGAGGCGGCGTTTACTCGCAGGAGGGCACCGTGACCGTGTCCGATCCGACGCGCCTGTCCGGAAACTCGGCAACAGTCTCGTGCAACAACGACTACAACAACACCGGTTCCAACTGCGTCATTCCCTGACGCCGGGCCGCGCGTGACCCTGCGCGCCCGACTCCGGTCCGTTCGCCCGAACACGGACCCGGCGCGCCGCGCGACGGGGCGTTCCCGTTTCGGCCGGCCATCGGCCACGGGTTTGCCGCGACTCCGTATACTCGCAGCGGCAACCGGGCCGGCATGACGGATGGAGCATTGCTCGATGATGGACCTCGTTCCCGCCACGACGCGGGTCTTCCTCTTCCACAGCTACAACGCCGCCGCTGATCCCTCGACCGCGATGAACGCCGTCAACGAGTGGCTGGCGCGCGACCGCTCGACCGGCAAGTACCCGGATGTCCGGGTCAAGGACATTTCCGTGACCTCCGACGGGCAGGGCGGGGTGTTCACGCTGGTGGTGGTCGATCTCGGCGTCGCCGCCGAAGGCGCGTAGGCCCGGATTCCGGCATGACCCCCGGCGGGAGCGAACCGGGCGCGGTTCCGCGCGTGCTGGTGCTGTACGGGCCTGCCAGCTACCGCCATGCCGCGTTTCTCGGCGCGGCGAAACGGCTGGGACTCGAAACGGTGCAGGGCATCGACCTGCCCGATCCGTTGGCGACGCACTGGGGCGTGCCGGTCTCGCTGGATTTCGGCAAGCCGGCCGAGGCGGTCGAGCGGATTGCCCGCCTGCACGCGGCGCGGCCGCTGGACGCGATCCTGCCGGTCGACGACGCCGGAACGCTGCTGGCGGCGCGGGCGGCCGACCGCCTCGGGTTGCCGCACAACGACCCCGCCTCCGCGCTGGCCGCCCGCGACAAGTGGGAGATGCGGCAGCGGTTCGCGGCGGCGGGCGTGCCGGTCCCGGCGTTCCGGCGGTTTCCGCTCGACGCCGATCCGGCGGCGGTGGCGAGCGCGGTCGAGTCCGGGATCGGCTGGCCCTGCGTGGTGAAGCCGCCGCGCCTCTCGGGAAGCCGGGGGGTGATCCGGGCGGACGATCCCGAGCAATTCGCCGCCGCGTGGCGCCGGACGCGCGCCATTGTCGAGGAGACGGGCGCGGAGGACGGCGCCGCGTTCCTGCTTGCCGAGGAGTACCTGCCCGGGGCCGAGGTCGCGGTCGAGGGGTTGCTCACCGGCGGGCGCTTGCGGGTGCTGGCCATCTTCGACAAGCCGGATCCGCTGGAAGGGCCGTTCTTCGAGGAAACGATCTACGTCACGCCGTCGCGGCTGCCCGCTTCGGCGCAGCGCGAGATCGCGGAGCGGACCGCCGAGGCGGCGGCGGCGGTCGGGCTGCGCGAGGGGCCGGTGCACGCCGAACTGCGGATCAACGAGCGGGGCGTATGGCCGATCGAACTGGCCGGGCGCTCGATCGGCGGACTGTGTTCCTCGGTGCTGGAGTACGCGCTGGGCGCGCCGCTGGAAGAGGTCATCCTGCGTCATGCGGTGGGCTGGCCGCTGCCGGGTGAAGGCGAGACCGGCCCGGCGGAGGCTGCCGGCGTGATGATGATCCCCATCCCCGCCGGCGGGATGCTGCGCGGGTGGTCCGGCGAACTGGAGGCGTGCGCGGTTCCCGGCGTGACCGGAGTGGAGATCACGGCTAGGCCCAACCACCAACTCGTGCCGCTGCCGGAAGGTGCGGCCTACCTTGGCTTCATCTTCGCACGCGGCGCGGATCCCGCGTTCGTGGAGAGCGCCCTGCGGGAAGCGCACGCCCGGTTGCGGTTCGATATCGCGCCGACGCTCGCGCTGCGGGCCGTACCGCGCTGACCCCGCGCCGGGATCGGGCGGCCGCGCCCGGGCTGCGTGCTACCATGCGGCCCATGCCGACCGATGCCCTCGCCGTTCCGTCGCCGCCGGAGAGCGCCTCGCCCGCTCCGCCGCCGCGGTGGAGCGCGCGGTTCCGGGCTGGCGCGCTGGCGATGATGCCGCTGATGGTTGCGGCCGTCCCGTTCGGCATGATCTTCGGGATGAGCGCGCTTGCCGCGGGGTGGAGCCCCGTCCAGACGATGACGATGTCGCTGGCGCTCTTCGCCGGGGCGGCGCAACTGGCGGTGGTGAGCCTCGTCTCCGGGGGAGCGGCGCACGTGGCGGTCGCGGTCGCCGTCTTCGTGATGAACCTGCGCCACGTGCTGTACGGCATGTCGCTGTCGCGGGAGTTGCCTGCGGGAGAGCCGCCGCCGCGCCCGGTGCTGGCGTTCACGCTGACCGATGAGAGCTACGCGGTGACGGTGCGGGAGGCGCGGCGGGGCCGGGCTGGCGCGGCGTTCCTGTGGGGCGGGAGCCTCGTGCTGTACGTGAGTTGGCAACTCGCGACGCTGGCTGGCATCTTGCTCGGCGACCGGATTCCCGACCCGCGCGCGCTGGGGCTCGATCTGGTCTTTCCGCTGACCTTCTTCTCGCTGCTGCTGGCGGTTGCGCGCACGCGGCGGGATTGGGCGGTGGCGGCGCTCTCCGGCATCATCGTGGTGGGGCTGCGGCGGATCACGGACGGGGGAACCGCGCTGATCGCCGGGACGGTCGTTGCGGCTCTCGCCGGGGCGTTGCTGGAGCGCGGGCGTGGCTGACGGCATCCCCGGCGGGTTCGCGCTGATCGCGGCCTGCGCGTTGCTGACGTACGCCTGCAGGCTGGCGGGATTCGCCCTCGCCGGCCGCCGCCTGCCGCCGCTGCTTGACCGGTTCCTGCACTACGTCCCTGCCGCCGCATTCGCCGCGCTCTCCGTGCCGGACTTGCTGGCCGGGACGGCCCCGCCGGCGCGGCTGCTGGCGGCGGCGGCCTGCGGCGCGCTGATCCTGAGGACCAACCGGCTCTGGCTGGGGCTGCTGGCCGGGATGGCTGTCTTTGCGGCGCTGCGGTACGCCGGGATCGGTTAGCCGGCAGGCGTGGGCGTGGGCTTCGCCGGCGCGAAGGGCGCAGGCGTGGCGAGGCCGCCGTTGGCCTCGAGCCAGCCGATGACGCCATCGGCGATGGCTTCCGCGATCTGCTGGCGGCGCGCGCCGTCCGGGGCGGCCAGGCGGGCGGCCTCCTCCGGGTTGGACAGAAAGACCGGTTCGACCAGGGCGGCGGGCATGCGCGCCGCGATCATGCCGCCGTTGCGCAACTGGCGCAGGCCGCCGTCGTAGATCGGTCCCTCCGCGAGGGAGCGGACCATGGCGTCCTGCATCGCCTGCGCGAAGGGGATGTCGGAGGCGTCGGCGTAGAGCGTGAGCACGTGGTTCGGGACGGGGTCGGACACGCTGTTGTGATGGATGGAGACGAAGACCCGCGCCTCGCAGGCGTTGGCGATGCGGCCGCGCTGCCAGGTGCTCATGTGGGTGGCGTTGTCCTCGCGGGTGAGGGCGACGGCGAGGCCACGCCCGCGCAGGATGCCCGCCACCCGGTTGGACGTGTCGAGGTTCAGGTCGCGCTCGATGACGCCGGCGGCGGCGTTGACCGCCCCGGGCTCGGAGCCGCCGTGGCCGGGATCGAGGACGACGTCGGCGGATGGCAGGGGGCATCTTGCCGCCGGACCGCGTAGCAGGAACAAGACGGCCGCTGCCGCGGCGACCACCGCCAGCAGGGCCGCAAGCACGAGCGCGGCCCGGCGGCGGGGGAAGGCCGTGCCCGTCCTGGGGTCAGTTCGCCGGGAGGCGCGGCGGATCGCCGAAGAGCCGCAGCAGGTGCAGCAAGCCGATCAGCGTCTTGCCATCCTCGACCCAACCGGCGCCGGGCGCCAGCAGGGCGGGGACCTCGGCCAGCGGCACCAGTTCGAGGACGATCGATTCGTCCGGGTCGGCGATGCCGCCCTCGAGGCTGCACCCGGTGGCGAGGAAGAGGTCCATGCGTTCGTTGGTGATGCCCGGGGACGAGAAGTAGCCGAGGAGGGGGGAGAGGTCGTCGGCGGCGTAGCCGGTCTCCTCGAGCAGTTCGCGGCGGGCGGTCTCGATGGCGGGTTCGCCGGGCTCCCGCGTGCCCGCCGGGAGTCCGAGCAGGGTGCGGCCGATGCAATGGTGAAACTGCCGCATCATGACCACGAGGCCGTCGCGGGTGACCGGCACGATGGCGACCGAGCCGGGGTGCTCCAGCACCTCGCGGACGCTTTCGCGGCCTGAGGGGAGGCGCACGTCGTCCACCCGGAGGTGGAGGTGCCTGCCGTCGAAGCCGCGGCGGGAGGCGAGCGTGACGGTGGGCGGCGGTTCGCGGCGCATGGCGGCAGTCCGGTCGGCGAACGGCGGCGGGCAATGAAAAGGGCGGCCCACCGCGGGACCGCCATCCGGAGGCGCCAGGCGGATTCGAACCGCCGATCAGGGTTTTGCAGACCCGTGCCTTACCACTTGGCTATGGCGCCGGGGAGCGCGGGAACGCGTTCCGGCTGCCTTGAGTGTAGCACGGCGCGTGCCCCGGCTGCCTCAGCCGGAGCCGCCGTGGAGGGCGGCGGTTCGCGCCTGTTCCAGCATGGAGGCTGCCGTGGGGGAACGGTCGATGCGGGCGGAGAGGCCGGGCGCGGAGACGCGGACTTCCCCGATCCCGGCGTTGCTGGCGGCGTCGGCCAGTCGCCCGGCGGCGGCCTCGTCCCAGCCGGAGACCTCGGCGCGCAGGCCGGGTCGAAGCACGACGGCGCGCGGCAGATCGCGGACCGCTCCCGGGCCGATGGCGGCGCGTGCGGCGAGCGTGGCCTCCCGGGCGGCGTCGAGGGCGACCTGGTCGAAGCGGACGCTGTCGCCCGGGGCGAGTTGGCCGAGGCGGTCGAGGTCCGCGCCGATGACGGTGGCGATTTTCGGGTAGCCGCCGACGGTCTGGCGGGCTGGCAGCAGCACGATGGGTTGGCCGTCGCCGGGCACCTGCACGGCGCCGGCGGCGATGCCCTCGCTGATGGTGTCCGCGCCGCGGGAGTGCCGGACGGGCTCGCCGGAGAGGCGCAATCCCATGCGGTCGGAGCGCGGGGTCATGGTGAACGGCGCGGAGAAGAAGGTGTCAAGGCCCTCGGCGGTGAAGCGGTCCTCCTGCGGGCCGGGAACGGCGCGGAAGGGCGCGCCGTCGTTGGGCACGGGCGCGGGAATGACCAGCCTGCGCCGCAGCACGGCGTCCGGGTCCGGGGCGGGGTCCCCGAGCGGCAGGAGGTCGCCCGCGGCGAGCGGCTTGCCGCCGAGGCCGCCGATGCGGCCGAAGAGGTCGGTGCTGCGGCTGCCCATGACCGGGTCGATGGCGATGCCGCCATCCACGCAGACGCAGGCGCGCATGCCGCTTCCGGGCCGCAGCGGGTGGGCGAACGCGAGGACCGCGCCGGCGGGAACGAGGCACGGTTCCCACATGGGGAGTTCCTCGCCGTCCAGCCGCGGGCCGAAGTCCGCACCGGTGACGCAGACGAGGGCCGGGGCCTCGAAGCGGATGGTGGGGCCAGCCATCGCGCACTCGAGCGCGGCCGCGCCGGGGTCGTTGCCCAGCAGGCGGTTGCCGAGGATGAGCGCCCGGCGGTCGAGCGCCCCGCCGGGCGTGACGCCGAGCCGCATCATGCCGGGCCGGCCGAGATCCTGCACGGTGGCGAGCGCTCCGGGCGAAAGGATCGTCATGCGCCTCCCATGCCCGTCGCCCGGGGCGGGAGGCGGCGCCTGCCGGGGTCTGGCGTTGGAGGAACCGGTCCCGGCTCCATCAGTTTCCGGGGCCGGGGCCGGGACGAAACGGACGCGATCTCCCGGGTTGAGGAAGAAGGGGTCCTCGCGGTCCGGATCGAACATGCGGATGTCGGTGTGGCCGATGATGCTCCAGCCGCCGGGGGTGTCGAGGGCGTAGACGCCGGTCTGCTGGCCGCCGATGGCGACCGAGCCACGCGGCACGCGGGTGCGCGGCGAGGCGCGGCGCGGGACGGCCAGGGCATCGGGCAGGCCGATCAGGTAGGCGAAGCCCGGGCAGAAGCCCATGCAGGCGACGCGGTATTCGGTGGCCGCGTGGAGCGCGATCACCGCCTCGGGGGCGAGGCCGGT
>JBJTKE010000703.1:0-22029 GCA_046096285.1 Chloroflexota bacterium | reverse complement strand
CGCCGTGCATACCGCGCGATCATTTCCGCGGTTTCCCGGTGAAACTCCCCGTTCGCCAGGATCCGCGCCAGCCCGGCCCCCTTCGCCGCCCGCCGCCCCTCCACGTCCACGTGCGGCCCGAACCCGATCAGCGGCGTCGTCACCGCCGCGTCGCCGGCCAGGTCCGCGATCGCCGCCCAGTCGAGCGGCCCGTTCATGTCCACGATCCCGAGCGCTCCCCGCTCGCCCTCCTCCCGCACCGCCGCCGCGAACGCCGCGGCATCCCGCACGAACCGCGGCTCCAGTCCGTTGATCCGCGCCGCCGACGCGATCTTCGACCCGAACATCAGGTCCCGGTTCAGCACCACCACCACCTGTTCCCCGGTCGCCATCGCCTGCCTCTCGCCGCTCTCGCGCTCCCGCGCCCCCGTGCTACGATCCTGCCACGAACCCGCCGTCCGCGCCCATGCCCCAGCGACAGGAGCGCCCGCCATGCCGCAGCGAGAAACCGTCCGCAAGGTCGCCCGCGCCCGCATCCCGGCCATGACCCGGACGGAGCGCGTCGCCGCCGCCATCGCCGGCGACCCTGTCGACCGCATCCCCGTCTGTTTCTGGCATCACTTCCAGCCCCGCGGCTCCGGCCGCCTGCTCGCCGACGAAACCCTGCGCTTCTTCGACGAGGAGTTCGACCTCGACATCGCCAAGGTGATGCCCGACATCCCCTACCCCTTCCCTGAGCGCTCGATCACCGACATCGATCAGTGGCGGCTCATCGAGCCCGTCTCCCTCTCTGGCCGGTTCCTCGTCGAGCGCGCCGAGGCGGTCCGCGCCCTGCGCGCCGAACTGGGAGTCGACACCCCCATCGTGATGACCGTCTTCAGCCCCCTCGCCCAGTTGATGTACCTCGCCCGCGACCGCGAGACCTTCCTCAACCACCTGCACGAGGCTCCCGTCGTCATCCACGAGGCGCTCGTCGCCGTCTCCGAGAACCTGCGCGACCATCTCCGCGATGTCATCGACGCGGGCGCCGACGGCATCTTCTTCTCGATCCAGGGCGCGACCTCGGCCATCATGCCGTTCGAGACCTACCGCGAGTTCGGCCGCCCGTATGACCTGATGGCCCTCCAGGGCGCCGCCAACGGCTGGCTCAACATCCTCCACGTCCACGGCGACCGTGACCTCGCCTTCGACCGGGTGCTCGACTACCCGGTCGATGTCCTCAGCTGGTCGGACCGACTCGCCGGACCCAGCCTGCGCGAGGCCCGGATGCTCACCAAAAAGTGCCTGATGGGCGGCTGGCACGAGTTCGGCGCCCTCTCGAACGGCCCCGCCGAGGCCATCCGCGCCGAAGCGGAAGACGCCATCGCCCAGACCAACGGCCGCAAGTTGATCCTCGCCAACGGCTGCTCCGTGCCCGACGACACCGACCACCGCTGGCTCGACGCCGCCCGCGGCATCGCCGAGGCGCTCCCCCTCCCCACCTGACCGGCGGCCTCACCGGCGGCAGGAAACCTCACGTTCGACCTCGCCCCCGAAATCGGCCGTCCAGTACCAGCCGTACCCGGACCGCCCGTCGTATGACCTGCCGATCCCGACCGCTCGGAACGACCCGTCCAGCATCGTCCGCCGATGTCCCGGGCTGCGCTTCCAGGCCTGGACCACCGCACCCGCCGATTCCATACCCGCCGCGATGTTCTCTCCGATTGGCGATCCGGTGTAGCCGTGGTCGCGGATGTTCCCGTCCCAGGACGGGCCGCCCGGGGCGTCGTGCGCGAAGTAGTCCCGCCTCGCCATGTCCGCGCTGTGATGCTCGGCGGCCGCCCCAAGCGCCAGCGACATCGCCAGCGGTTCCCGCCCGCGCTTCTCGCGGTAGGCGTTGATCTTGCGGAGCGCGGCGGACTCCTCGCGCTCGGGGCGGTACGCGGCGTGCCCCGAGGGCGCCTGCGCCCACGTTCCCGCCACCGGCGCCGCCACTCCGGCAATCACCCGGAAGGCCACGGCGAGCGCCGTCGCAATCGTCGCGCCGGCGTGTGCTGGTCTCATTTCCGTCGCCCTCTCTCCTGCGGCGTGCCGTCCACACGACGACAATCGCCGGGAGCGCCGGTCTCCGCACGGCACATGCAGGCGTGGCTCCCGTGCGCTGACAGCAGGGACGGGCGAGGACCTCCGCCGGTTTCGCGGGGCCGCTACTCTGCCGCCGCTCCGGCCTTCTCCTTCTTCTCCATGATCGTGGTGGAGTGGCCAGCGTCCAGCCGCGCCTTCGGGTCGTAGTGGGTCACCGCATGGTTCACCGCGGTCACCGCCTCGGCCGCGCCGGTGGCGATCAGCTTGAACTTGGCCGGGTAGGTCGCCACGTCGCCCGCCGCGAACACGCCGGGGATGCCCGTCGCCATCGTGATCTTGTCGACCACGATCTGATTCCGCTGCAACTCGAATCCCCACGTCTTGAGCGGCCCCAGGTCGGCGACGAACCCGATCGCCACGATCAACTCGTCGGCGGCCACGGTGGTCACCTCGCCGTCCGCGTCGCGGAACGAGACCGCCGCCAGCCGACCGTCCTCCCCGGCATGGGCGGCGGTCGTCTCGTAGCCGGGATAGCGCAGGTCCACCGATGACCGGTGCAGTTCCTCGACCGTGGCCTCGTGAGCCCGGAACTTCGAGCGATGAATCAGCGTCACCGACGCCGCCACCGGCTCCAGCGTCACCGCCCAGTCGACCGCCGAGTCGCCCCCGCCGACGATCACCACCCGCTAGCCGCGGAACTCCTCCACCCGCTTGGCGAAGTAGTGGACGCCCCGGCCCTCGAGCTCGGCGATGCCCGGCGCGTCGACCCGCTTCGGCTCGAATGCCCCCACGCCAGCGCAGACGATGACCGTCCGGCTCCAGCGGTCGCCGTTGGTGGTGCCGAGCCGCAACACGCCATCCTCTCCAGCTTCGAGCTCGAGCACCTGCTCCTTCAGCCGGATCGCCGGCTCCGCCCGCCGTGCCTGCTGGTCGCAACTGGCGACGAAATCCTTCGCCAGCACCCGCGGGAAACCGATCACATCGTAGATGTACTTCTCGGGGTAGATGGCCGTCAGCGCGCCGCCAGTCTCCTCCAGGGCGTCGATCACCTGCGTCCGCGCCCCGCGCAGACCGGCGTAAAACGCCGCGAACAGCCCGGTCGGGCCGGCGCCGATGATCGTGATGTCGTAGATGTCGCGTCGCTGCGGGTCGAGGCTATCGCTCACGGGCGGTTGCTCCATCAAGGCGCGGGCAATGCCGGGCCCGCGCCATCCAATCCAGTATGCGCAAGAGTGTAGCAAGCGCGCCCGGCGCGGCGGTCGCCGCGGGCCACCCCGGTTGTGCCGGGCGCACAAGCACCCGCCCGGCTCCCCCGCGGGATAGAATCGCCCCTCGCTGCGCCGCCGCGCGGCCATCCGCCGACGCCGCAGGAAGCGCCATGCCCGCCCAGCCACTCCGCCTTCCGCGCCGCCCGGCGTTGCCGCCCGGCCTCACCCCGGCGCAGCTCGAAGCCTTCGCCTGGATCTGCCTGATCGTCGCGGTGAACCAGGTCGGCTTCGGCATGATCGTGCCGGTCATTTCCATCTACGCCGAGGACTTCGGCGTCTCCGAAACGCTGATCGGGGTCGCCGTCGCCATTTACGGCCTCGCCCGCTTCGTCGTCAACGTCCCCGCGGGCCGCCTCGCCGACGCCCGCGGCCGCAAAACCCTGCTCGTGCTCGGTGCGGTGCTCACTGCCGCCGGCAACGCCGTCTGCGCGCTTGCTCCGGAGTATCCGGTCTTCCTGCTCGGCCGTTTTGTGTCCGGCGCGGGCGCCGCCATGGTGCTCACCGCCGGCCAGACCGTGATCGCCGACATCTCCACCGTCGCCAACCGCGGCAGGCCGATGGCGTTCTACCAGGGCGTGTTTCTCTTTTCCGTTGGCCTCGGCCCCGTGTTCGGCGGCTGGCTGGCGACGCGCTACGGCCTCGCCGCGCCCTTCGCCGCCAACGCCGCCATCAGCCTTGTCACCACCGCGCTCGGACTCTGGCGGTTGCCGGAAACACGGCCCTCCCGCGGCTCGGGCCCGCCCCTGCCGCGGATGCCGCTCGGCGGGCAACTCGCCCTCTTCCGCGCCATCCCCGGGTTCTGGCTGGTGGGCGCCGTGAGCTTCGCGCTCTTCTTCGCCCGCACCGGGTGCCTCTTCCAGATCATCCCGCTCGACGGCGAGGGCAGGCTCGGCCTCTCGCCCGGCCGCATCGGCCTCGCCATCGGCATGATCAGCGTCGTCGGTCTCCTGCTGGCCTGGCCCGCCGGCGCGCTCTCCGACCGCTTCGGCCGCAAGACCGTGATCGTTCCCGCCGTGCTCGTCTACGCCCTCTCGCTGCTCATGTTCGGGGCGGCGGACGGCTGGCCGGGCTTTCTCCTCGCCGCGGCCGTGCTCGCGAGTTCCAGCGGCTTCGGCGGCTCCGCCCCGGGCGCCTACGCCGCCGACATCGCCCCCCGCGAGATGATGGCATCCGCGCTCGGCGCCTACCGCACCATCGCCGACAGCGGCTACGTGGTGGGTCCCCTGCTGCTCGGAGCGGTCAACCAGGCCGCTGGCGCGCGGGCCGCCTACTGGCTGACCGCGGCGCTGCTCGCGGCGACCGCCCTCGCCTTCCTGCGCTGGGCCCCGGAAACCGTGGAACGAGGCCCGCCCGAAGGCAGTAGCCCCGACGGGCAGAAAACTGGCCAATAGTGCGTGCGCGCGCTTGCCTCTGCCCCCGCATCTCCGTATAGTGCGGCCAAAGTGCGGCGCACCGGCGCTCGCGCCAGCCAGTTTTGCCGCCCGACTGAATGGAAAGGGGCCTGCGACGATGAATCACCCCCAGCTTTCCCGGTTTCTGTCCGCCGCCTCCGCCGGTCGCCTGAGCCGGCGCCAGGTTGTCGAACGCGGCCTCGCGCTCGGGGTGGCCACCCCGTTGCTGGAGCGTCTTTGGCAGGCGGCGCCGGTCGCCTCCGCGCCCTCCGCGCCCGCCCCCTCGCCGGCTCGCCGCCGCGCCCAGGAGGGAGGCAGCGGGTCCTTCACCGCGCTCATCAGCGTCGGCACCGAGGACATCGACCCGCACTACTCCTACGCCACGCTCTCCTCCACCATCGCCTATCTCGCCTACGAGATGCTAGTCCGCTACAAGGATGCCTCGACCGACGAGTTCGAGGGCATGCTCGCCCGGTCGTGGGAGATCAGCGAGGACCAGTCGACCTACACCTTCACCCTCCACGACAACGTCCTCTTTCACGACGGGACGCCCTGCGACGCGCAGGCCGTCAAGACGGCCTACACCCGCTGGATCGAACTCGGGGGCGCGCCGGTGCTGGTCATCGCCCGCTTCGTCGAGACCCCCGACATGATGGAGGTGGTCGACCCCGTCACCCTCCGCTTCAACCTCGGCAAGCCGCAGCCGCTCTTCCTGTCCGCCATGGCCTCGCAGTACGGCCCGTCGGTCATCAGCCCGGCCGCCATCGAGGCCAACCGCACCGACGACGACCCCTACGCGCACGAGTTCTTCAAGATGGAAGCCGTCGGCACCGGTCCCTACCGGCTGACCACCAACTCCATCTCCGAGGGCCTCATCCTCGACAAGTTCGAGGAGTTCCACCTCGGCTGGGAAGGGAACCACTTCGACCAGGTGATCTTCCGCGTCGTGCCGGAGGACGGCACCCGCCGCCAGTTGCTCGAGCAGGGCCAGGCCGACGCCTCGGCGTACAACCTGACCCTCGACTCCGTCGAGGCGCTGCGCTCAAATCCCGACCTGACGGTCGTCGAGTACCCGACCACCGCGGTCAGTTGGGCCATCCTCAACGCGCCACGCCTTGGCGGGGTGGAGGCGCGCCAGGGGCTCTGTTACGCCTTCCCCTACGATGAGGTCCAGAACGCCGTCTACCGCGGACTGCTCAAGCGCACCGGCCCGCTCGCCGACACCGTCAAGGGCTACGACCCCGACGTGTTCATCTATCCCACCGACCTCGCCCGCGCAAAGGATCTGCTCGCCGCCGGGGGCTTCCCCGAGGGTTCGGTGATCGAATGCATGTTCGACGCCAACGACGAGCGCGAATCCACCATCTGCCAACTGTTCCAGGCCAGCCTCGCCGAGATCGGCATCTCCCTTGAACTCATCGCCGTCGACTATGCCACCGTCGAGTCCACCATTTTCGGCGACCAGCCCGCCGGGGAAAAACCGCACATCATCGCCGGCTGGGGCTGGTGGCCGGACTACAACGACCCCTGGAACCACCTGGCTCCCAACTTCACCGCCGCCAACATCGGCAACGGCGGCTCCAACGCCGGCGCCTGGGAGAATGCCCGCTTCGAGGAGATCATGGCCGAGGCCGAGGTCTTCGAGACCGAGGAGCAACTCGACGGCCTGATGAAAGAGGCCCAGAACATCCTGACCGAGCAGGACCCGCCCTGCATCTTCTACGGTCAGGTTGTCCGCTACAATGTCATCCGCAAGGAAATTCAGGGCTTCGAGGCAAATCCGCTCTACCTTGACGCCTTCAACGTCTGGGAAATGTCCCGGGGTTAGCCGTCATCCGGCAGAGTGGAGACCCGATGCTTGTCCGACTGATCCTGCGGCGGCTCATCTTCCTCGTGTTCGTCCTGTTCGGGCTGTCGATCGTGACATTCAGCCTGTCCCACCTCGTTCCCGGCGACCCCGCCCGGCTCATGGCCGGACCACGCGCCAGCAAGGCCGCCGTCGACAAGATCCGCAAGAAGTACGGGCTCGACGAACCCGTCGCCGTTCAGTACGTCAACTACGTCAAGGGCGTCGTCCGCGGCGACTTCGGCGACTCCTTCACCACGCGCCGCCCGGTCAGCCAGGACATCAGGAAGTATCTTCCCGCCACCATCGAACTCGGGCTTGCCGCGTTCATCATTTCCACCATCATCGGCATTCCCCTCGGCGTCATCTCCGCCGTCAAGCGCGACAAGTGGCCCGACCATGTCGCCCGCTTCATCTCCGTCTCAGGGTTGGCCCTGCCGGTGTTCTGGCTCGCCATCATGGCCCAGTTCGTCTTTTTCGGGAAACTCGGCCTCGTCCCCGACGGCGGCCGCCTGCCCATCGGTTCCGACTCACCGGAGACCATCACCGGGCTCTACACGGTCGATGCCCTGCTGCGCGGCCAGTGGGACATCCTCGGCACCGCCCTCAGGCACCTCATGCTGCCGGCGCTCGTCCTCGCCTACGGGTCCCTCGCCGTCATCACCCGGATGGTCCGGGGCGGCATGCTCGAGGTGCTCACCCAGGATTACATCCGGACCGCCCGCGCCAAGGGCATCTCCCAGAAAGCCGTGCTCCTCTCCCACGCCCTGAAAAACGCCCTGCTGCCGACGGTGACCTCCCTCGGCCTGCAGGTCGGTCTGCTGCTGTCCGGGGCCTTCCTCGTCGAGATCGTCTTCTCCTGGCCCGGCATCGGCCGCTACGCCGTCGAGGCCATCCAGCGTCTCGACTACAACGCTTCGATGGCCACCACCCTCATCATCGCCGTGGTCTTCGTCCTCATGAACCTGCTCGTCGACATCCTCTACCTCTTCCTTGACCCAAGGATCAGCTACACGTGAGCACCACCCCTGCCCTCGCCGACGCTGCTGCCACCGCCTCCCAGGTCGCCGCGCCGCGCCAGGAGACGAGCCAGTTCCGTCGCAACCTCAAGCGGTTCATCATTGGCAACCGGCTCAACCTGATCGCCCTGATCATCGTGCTCCTGTTCCTGTTCCTATCGCTGTTCGGGCAGGCGATTTCCCCCTACGACCCGTTCCAGCAGGACATCACCAACTCGAAGCTGCTCCCTCCCTCACCGCAGCACTGGATGGGCACCGACGAACTCGGCCGCGACGTCCTCAGCCGGGTCATGACCGGCGCCCGCATCAGCCTCATGGTCGCGGTCGTCGTCCTCACCTTTGCCGTCACCTTCGGCACCTTCGTCGGCTCCATCGCCGGCTACTTCGGCGGCATCGTGGACGAGGCGCTGATGCGCTTCACCGACATGTTTCTCGCCTTTCCCGCGCTCATCCTGGCGATCGCCATCGCCTCCACCCTCGGCCGCGACCTGCGCTGGACGATGGTCGCCCTCTCGACCGTCTTCTGGCCGTGGTACGCCAGGCTGGTCCGCGCCCAGATCCTCTCGATCCGGGAGCGCGACTTCGTGACCGCCGGCGAGAGCATCGGCCTCTCCGGCCCGCGCCTGTTGTTCCGGCACATCCTGCCGAACTCCATCGCCGTGGTCATCATCCAGCTCACGCTCGACGTCGGCTACGCCATTCTCGCCACCAGTTCGCTCTCCTTTATCGGTCTCGGCGCCCAGCCTCCCTCCCCGGAATGGGGAACGATGATGGCCTCCGCCCGCAACTATTTCCGCGAGGCCTGGTGGTACATCACCTTCCCCGGCATCGCGCTCACCCTCACCGTGTTCGCCTTCAACATCCTCGGCGACGGGCTCCAGGACGCCCTCGACCCGCGCTCCTCCCGCCGCTAGCCTCGTCCCCGGCCCGGTTCCAAACCGGCCACTCCCCGGCCCTCTATAGCGACCGGCGAACCCCGCGCCATCCGTTCCCCATTCAGCCACCACACCGCACCCACCGCAGTGGTTCATTGCCGCAATTCTTCAGGCCCAACCGTCTCCCGGCCCCGCGTCCCGCGCCCGCGATGCGCGGAACCGCGGCTTCTCGTCTGCAACCCAATGAAAAACCCCTTCCCAGCCGCAGCAGCGGCGGGGATGGGGCGGGACTCGTCGCCGCGGGGGGCCCAGCGCCGCTGTCGGGCCGCCCGGCTCACACCACGGGCAGGGTGAATGAGAAACGCGACCCGGCTCCGGGCCTGCTTTCCACCCTGATCTCCCCTCCGTGGCCCTGCACGATGTGCTTGGCGATGGCCAGGCCCAGCCCCGTTCCGGCGGTCTGCCGCGCCTTGTCCGCCTTGTAGAACCGCTCGAACAGCCGCGGCAGATCGTCCGCGTCGACGCCCACCCCGTTGTCCTCCACCGAGATTTCCACCCCGTCCCCGGCTTTCCGCGCCGACACCCGCACCACCCCGCCCGCCGGCGTGAACTTGATCGCGTTGTGGACGAGATTCAGCAGCACCTGCTCGATCCGCGCCGGATCGGCCAGCACGGGCGGCAGTCCGTCCGGGGCCTCGGCCTCCAGCGCCAGGCCGGCCCGCTCCGCCTGCGCCCGCAGCCGGGCGGCGCCCTCCCGGACGAGCGCGGCGGCATCCGCGGCCTCGATCCGGAACGCCATCCGGCCGGACTCCATGCGGGCGAGATCGAGCAGATCTTCCACCAGCGCATTGAGCCGTTCCGACTCTCGGACGATTCCGTCGAGCAACTCCGCGGCAAGTTCGGGCTCCCGCAACGCACCGGCCCCCAGGGTCTCGGCGGCCGCCCGGATCGAGGCGATCGGCGTGCGCAGCTCATGAGAGACGTTGGCCACGAACTCCTGGCGCACCGTCTCAAGCCGTTGCATTTCGGTCACATCGCGCATGACCACCAGCCCGAGCGTCTCCACCGGGGCTTCGATCCGGCGGGCCGTGACGTCGAAGACCCGCCCGCTCGGCCCGTGCCGCACCGTCCCGTGCACGATCGGCTGCGGTCCGGTCAGCGCCGCGGTGAGCAGGGCATCGAGTTCGTAGTCTCGGGCCACCGTCACGAACGCCTGGCCCTCGGCGCCTGCTCCCGCGCCCAGCATCCGGGTGGCGGCCGGGTTGCGATCCAGCAGGATGCCGCCGCCATCGGTCAGCACCACGCCATCCGTCAGGTTGAGCAGGGTGGTCTCCATCCGCCGCTGCACGCCCTCCAGGCTTCGCACCGACGAGGAGAGCCGCCGCACCATGTCGTTGAACGCCCGCGCCAGGTCTCCCAGCTCGCGGGTGGTGGCTGGCTGCTCCGAATGGTGCAGGTCGCCCGCCGCCACGGCCATCGCCTGCCTCCGCAGGTCGCCGATGGGGCGCGCGATGCGCTGGGCCACGCCGAACCCCGCCGCGGCCACCACCGCCGCCGCTCCGAGCGCCCCCAGCAGCGCCAGCCGCTGCACCTTCCTGATGGCGTCCTGCACCGGCGCCAGGGGCTTGCCGACGCGCACCACCGGCCCCTCCGGCCCCGCGGCGGCCGCCACGAAGAGCATCTCCGGTCCGTCGACGTTCTGGTGCACCGCCTCATGCTGGCCGTTCATCCGCGCCAGCGCGAAGTCGGTCCATCCCACCTGTGAGCGCACCACGTCCGCGCTGGCCTGCGAGTCCGCCACCAGGTCGACATCGCCGTCGCCGTGAACGATCGACACGCGGCCCGCGAGCTCCCGGCCCATGCCCTCGGCCAGCGGCTGCAACCCCGAAGGCCGCCCGAGATCGAGCTCGGCCCCGGCCAGCGCAAGCCCCAGCCGGGCCTCGCTGGCGAGTTCGGCGCGAAGGGCGTCGTACCGGATTCGCCCGACCTCGCGCGCCAGCAGCACGCCGAACACCCCGAGGGCCGCGGCCACGAGCAACGCATAGGTCAGGGCCAGCCGCCCGCCGATGGTGGAGGGGGCCGGGATGTTCGCTCTTCTCGCCATCCGGGTGTCCACAGGTGAGCCGGGCATCGAACCTCGGGGCCGTGTCGCCGAAACCGCCTCACGCCGCTGCACGGGCGATCTGCGGGAAGCGCGGACCCTCCACAGTATAGGCAGGAAGGCAGGCTCTGCACGTGAATGGCGCGCCACGCGCCGGAATTGGAAACAGGAACGGGGCGCGCCGCGATGGCGCGCCCCGTTTCCGGCAGGGTTTCCCTCGATTAGCCCTTCTGGTCGAGGATCTTCTTCATGGCGAAGGCGGCCATGCCGGCGAACGCGGCCTTCACGGCCGGGTTGTCGAGGAGGCTCTTGTCGCCCTCCTGCCCCAGCAGCGCGCCGACCGAGCCGTCGAAGCCCTTGCCCTTGCTCTCGGCCTGGGCTTCGGCCTGCTGCTTCGCCTGCTGCTCCATGGCCTGCCGGGTCATCTCGGCAAGGATCGACGGATCGTCGTCCTTGTCGTCCGGCAACTGCTGGAACTGCGGGACGCCCCGCTGCTTCATCGCCTGCTTGTAGGCCCGGCGCATCTCCGGAGGCATCTGCTTGAACGACTGCTGCGCCGCGTCCTGCAGATCGGTCGGGTCCATCGCCCGGCCCACCTGCTTGAACCGGTCGAGCACCTCGGTCGGCTCGTACCCCTGGTCCGGCGGACCCTGGTCGTACCGGCTCACGAAATCCTTGGCCTGCGACCGCATCCGGTCGCCGTCCGGACCGCCGAACAGCCCGCCCAGCAACTGATCGACCATTGCGCGCTCCCTTTCACTGAACCCGCGGCGCTTCCGCCGCCCGTCTTCGCGAGGCGATTCTTCGCGGAGTTCCGGGGAGACACCCCGCTCCGATCCCCTCTACGCTCCATGAGAGCGGAAAGTTCCCGGAGGGTGTCAGCCCGCTGTCACTCAGCCGCGCCCGGGGCGGAAACTGCGGCCCCCGCCTGCCCGAAGACCCGGCGCAGGATGGCGATCGTCGAGGCGTAGGTGGAATCCATCCCGTAGTAGGACAGCCCGCGCGCGCCGAGCGTCTGCGCCCGCGTGTAGGGCGTATCCGACGCGTAGTGGATGATCCCCAGATCGCACATGTTCGGCAGGTGGCTCTGCAGGTTGATCGCCTGGTTGACCGGGTACCGCTCCAGGTAGACGTCCTCGTAGATCGCGTCGAGGTAAGGCCCGGCCTCCATCTCGACCACCGTGTAGTTCTCCCGGTAGTAGAAGTCCACGTAGCCCTGGTTCTGCAGGTAGGTTCCCTTGACCGTCACCGCCTTCTGGTTGTCGAGCGCCGCTCCATAGACGAGGAACGGCGCGAGGTCCGCGTACTCGAAGCAGTTGGAAAACCAGTAGGTGTTGCCGGAGTGCTCGTCGTAGACGACGTTGCTCAGCATCACGTCGCCGATCCGGCCGTTCAGCGTCGCCGCCTTGCCCAGGATGTAGACCCCCCGCACCCGGTCCCGGCTGACGCCCACCTGCGCCAGGATGTTGTACGCCGCGAGCCCGAGCGGATAGTCCACATTCACCAGCACCGCGTCCGATCCCCGGGGATCGCACGGCGTCCCGTCCGGGTCCGTCAGCCGCGGGTCGAACAGGCCGGGGTCGAGCCGCGCCAGTTCGATCACCTGGATCCTCACGTCCACCGCGCCCGCGGGCTCGATATGGTGAATGCCCAGCGCCGCCTCCCCCCGCACCCGTTCGGCCCGCTCCCGCTCGCGGTGGGGCTGCCCGAAGTAGCTTCGCGCCGCGAAATAGAGCAGATTGTCCCAGGACGACCGGCTTGCCCCGCTCTCCAGCCGGGCCAGTTCCTCCCGCACGTCCCGGTCGGCCCCGCTCCGGATATGCGCGACCAGTTCCTCCTTGCGGCGGCGGGCGTCGCCGGACAGTACATTCACGATGCTGTGCGTGTTGGAGGAGACGAAGTAGACCGGCCGCTCGGCCAGCCCAAGCCGGTCGAGCACCCGCTCCGCCGGATCCCACCACTGCCGCGTGCTGCGGGCGTATCCGAGGTTGCTGCCGCCGATCATCCGCAGCGTGCACCGCTTGCGGCCAGCGGCCACCCGGCGCAGGTTGCCGCCGGCAGCGGCGCCCCAGACGGCCAGCAGGCGCGCCCAGTCCTCCGGGTCGATCGCGAGCGTCTCCCGCGCCTCTGCCAGGATTCCGTCGGCCAGCGGAGCCACCGGATCGCTCGCCTCCAGCCGCGCAGCCAGCTCCCGGTTGGCTGCCAGCAAGCGGTGCATCTTGTTCCACTCGATCTGGTAGGCCACGATCGTCGGCACCAGGTCGTCCAGGTCCGACGGCGACGCCACGTAGGCGGCGAGCGTCGACTCCCCGTCGTGCAGCCAGCGGCGGCGGCGGCCCGGGGCGCTGACCTTTGACCAGCCCGCCACGTCATGCCCCGCCCGGGCGAACCCGCGTTCCGATTGCCCGAGGATGATGTGCCCGACATCGACCATGCAGGCGGGCAGCCGCTGGGTCGAGTAGATGAACGCATTGAGATCGGGCGTGCGCTCCGGCGCGCCAGCGTGCAGCGAGGACATCACGGTCAGGTGCGCGGGCTCCAGGCTCGACACGCCGATCGCTCCGGAACTCTGGAGCAGCGTCGTGTACGTGCGGATATAGAGGTCGACCTCGCGCTTGCCGGCCTCCTGGAAGCCGTGGCCGAGCGAGGGGAACGTCCCGCGCAGCGCCTGCTGATCCTCGAACTCGTCACGGCGCCCCGGCATCCCGGCTCGGTCCATCCTGCGCTTCCTCCTCGCATTGACGTGCGGGGGAGTATACGGGCCGCCGGAACCGCCCCCCGGACCGGGCAAAAAAACGGCTAACGGCCGGCGTCGAAACGCCGAGCCGGCAGCCGCCTCCCTCCCACCCGGGGCTAGCGCACGATGTAGTCGATCCCGTCCTCGAGACGCATCGCGGGCCGCCCGATCAGCATATCGGTGGCCGAATTGCTGGTGCAGTTGTCGATGGACAGCATCTTCAGTTGCTCGGAGGTCACCGGCGGTCGCAGCGCCTTCGGCAGAGGCTTCGACAGCGCCACCACCGGCTTCATCAGCGCGACCGGCACCTTCACCATCGGCTTCTGCTTGCCGAGGCGGGCGGCGATAACCGACAGCATCTCCTGGTACTCGTAAGTTTTGCCGCCTCCGAGATCGTAGATGTGCTCGGCAGTCTCGGGATCATCGAGGGCCCGCACGAATGCCGTCGCCACCTCGTTCACCGCGACCGGCTGGAACTTGCTGCGCCCTGTGCCCACCACCGGGATCACCGGGGCGGCCTTCACGAGCTTCGCCAGCGTGTTGATGAACTCGTCGCCCGGGCCGAAGATCACTGACGGGCGGAAGATCGTCCATGGAATCCCGGATTTGATGACGGCCTGCTCGGCTTTCCACTTCGCCTCGAAGTAGCCGAAGCGCGGATCGTTGCGGGTGCCCATGGCGCTCATGTGGAGGAAACGATCCACGCCCGCCCGCTTCGCCTCGTCGACCACGTGGACGGTGCCCTGCCGGATGATGCCGTTGAACGTCGCCCCACCCTCTTCCGCGATGATCGCCACGAGGTGGATGACGGCTTCGCACCCCTCGACCTTGTCCCGCAGGGTTTCGGGGCGCGTCACGTCTCCGACCACCGTCTCGACGTTGGGGCCCCGCAACCGGTCCGCCGTGGCGCGATCCCTGACCAGCAGCCGAACCGTCCGGTCCTTGAGTTGCGCCCGGCTGGCGGACCCCACGAACCCGGTTCCGCCCGTGATGAAGATGCGCCCCGTCACGGGCTTCGCACTGGACATGACTCGCGCCCTCCCGGCCCGGATGCTGGACTAGAACAGCCCCTCTTCTTCCTCGGAGGCGGCGCGGACGTGGGCCATCAGCGCTTCGGGGGTGACCGCAATGGAGTTGCGGCCCATCGAACGCACCATGCCCCGCTCCTGCATCTCGGCAAGCTTCCGGGTCACGGTCACGCGGTTGGATCCGATCATGTTCGCGAGCTGCTGGTGCGTCACCGGCTCGGAGATTGCCACCGAGCCATCGGCCATCGGCCGCCCGAACCAGCGGGACAGCGACAGCAGCGTCGTGGCCAGCCGCACCGAGGTGTCCCGCGCCAGCAACTGCTCCGCCAGCGTCTGCAGCTCGGTCAGGCTGCGGTTCATGCCATTTACCAGCGAGAACGCCAACTCGGGCGATTCCGCGACCGCCGCGGCCAGACCCTCGGAATCGACGATCGAGAGCGACGAATCCACGAGCGCCTCGGCGATCGACCCGCTCGCGAGCTCGTTGGACGGATCCTCCTGGGTGAAGATCATGTTCGGTCCGAGCAGCCCCACGTTGATCGAGCGCCCGTCGGACAGCGTCTTGTAGAGCCGCACGCAGCCGGACCGAACGATGTAGACCAGCCCATAGCCCTGCCCGGGGCCGAAAATTTCCTGGCCCTTGGCGTAGGTCATCGTGGTGGCCTTCGCCTTCCGGGAGCGCTGCGTCATCGGGGCTCCGGCCGGGGCAGCCGGGCGGCCGACGCGGGTCGCGGCCGGGACGGGCGGGTGAGAAGCAGCCTCTCCCCGGTACCAGCCGGGAGCGGTGACGGCAAGCGTGCGGGCGGTTCCACCATCGCGAACGGCGAACTTCATCATTGCCTCCCGGATGTCTCGACCCATGTGTCGGGGGCGGGGTCGGGGCGGTCCTGCTCCTTCTCCGCTTCTGCCGACACTCTACGGGGCACTCCGGGTTTTGTCAATGGTTTGCACAGCCTTCTGCACAGGGTGCGGGCGAAGAAAAACATATAAGCACATGTATCATGCCCTGCTCCAGCGAAAAGCTGGGCAAGACACAGGAAACCTGGGGCCCTGCGCATCCCCCGGAAACCCGCTAGCGGGCTCCCGCACCCGGAATGGCGCCGCACCATCCGGCGATGGCCAGCGCCAGCGTCGCCGTCGCTGCCAGCATCTCGCCGACCTCGATCGACTCGTCCGGCGCGTGCGCCAGGCGAACGTCGCCGGCCCCGTACATCAGGCAGGGAATGCCACCAGCCAGCACGAAATGTCGCAGGTCGGCGCCATAGGTCACCGCCTCGACCGCGGCCGGCGCCCCGTCGACCGCACGATGCGCCGCCGCCACCGTTTGCGCGAGTGGGTGGTCCGCGTCGATGCTGGCCGCGGCGAACTGGCCATCCATCCACTCCACCCGCGGCGGGTGCTCGGCCATCCAGCCGTCCGCCGCGGAGATCCGCTCCACCTCGGCCAGGAACTCCCGCTTGAACCCTTCGAGGGTTTCCCCCGGCGCCATCCCGGCGCGGCCTTCCGCGGTCAGCCACTCCGGCACCGACGAGGGCCACGACCCGGCCCGCAGCGTTCCCACGTTCAGCGGGACCTCGTTGGCGATCGGCTGGTAAAGCGGGTGCGCGATCTCGCGGTTCCGGCGCGCCTCGAACGCGAGCAGGCCCCGGTGCAGCACCGCCCAGGACTCGATCGCGCTGTGCCCCTCGTCCCGCACGCAGGCGTGCGCGGAGCGCCCCGCCACATGCACCCGGAACATCAGCGAACCGCCCTGTGCCGGGACGATCGCCCGCCGCGTCGGCTCCGAGATGATCGCGCCGTCGGCCCGCGGTCCGTCGAGCACGCAGGCCAGCGTGCCCGCTCCCCCATCCTCCTCCGAGATCGCGCTTTGCAGGATGACGTCCCCGGCCGGCCGGAATCCGGCCCGCTCCAGCGCCAGCAGCGCGAAGAGGTTGCTGGCCAGCCCCCCCTTCATGTCGCAGGCGCCGCGGCCCCACAGCCTCCCCTCGGCCACCTCGCCGCCGAGCGGGTCCCGCGTCCAGCGCGCCCGGTCCCCGATCTCCACGGTGTCGATGTGGGCGTTGAGGATGAGCGACCGCCCGCCGCCCTCGCCGCGCCGGATGCCGACCACGTTCGGCCGGCCCCGGTAATCGGGAACCTCGGTCACGTGCTCCGCCCACCCGGCGAGCGCCTCCTTCTCCGGTTCGCGGCTGGCCGTCTCGAGCCCACGCTCCCGGAAGGCGTCGGCGACCAGGCGCTGCGCCGCTCCCTCCGATCCGGTCTCGCTCGGCGTGCGCACCAGCGCGGCCAGGAACGCGACCTGCTCGGCGGCAAGATCCGCCACCGCCGCCCGCACCCGCGGCGCGATGGCCGCCGTGTCGGTCTCCATCACCGGTTCTCCTTGCCGGGCTTCCGCGCGAGCGCTCCCAGCCCGGCGCGCAGGCCGGACCGCCCGGCCTCCTCCCAGCCCGCCCGAAACGCCTCATAGGCTGATTCCCGCCCGGCGCGCTCCGCCACGAGCATCCGTTCGAGCCCCGACCGCGCCAGCTCGTCGAGATCCTGCGCGGCCAACTCGCTCTCCACCAGCGCGATCCGCACGTCGCGATCGTGCAGCACGCCGAGACGCTCCTGAATCTCCTTCACCCCGGCCAGCCCGGCCACGCCGGCATCGCCGAACTCCGGCCGGAACACCTCCAGCGTGTAGCGCAGGCGCTTCGCCGCGATGCGAAGGTCGTGCAGCGCCTCCGGGTCGCCCGGCTGGTCCACCGCCGCGCCGTGGGAGTCGAACTCGGCAAGCCGCACCCGGAGCACCTTGCGGGCGTTGGCCGCCAGCGAGCCGTCGCGGCGGAGCTTCCTGACCGGCCAGGCCTTGCTCACGGCGCGCCCCCGTCTCCCGGGGCCGGAACCGGCGCTGCCTCTGGCCCGAACCTGCGGGCGAGCTTCGCCGGCAGGTTCCCCGCCAGCAGCGACCGCAGGTAGGCCTCCATGCTGGCCCGGGCGGCGGCTCGCTCGCGTTCGAGCCGCGCCAGCAACCGCTCAAGCGCGGCCCGCTCGAAATCCGGCGCTTCCGGCGCATCCGGGGCATCCGCCAGCCGCTGCGCCAGTTCCGCGATCAGCACGTCCCGGTCGCGCACCTCTCCCAGCGATCCGGTGATGTCACGCGCCGCTCGGTGCAGCGGGCGGTACCACGACCGCGGGAAGCAGGGCGCGGCGACGTCCATCGCCGCCCGCAGCCGCCGGGAGGCGACCCGCACCTGATGCACGCCCTCGGGATCCTCCCCGGCCAGCGCGGCCGGAACCTCCCTCCACACCCCGGCCCAGCGCTCGGCGATCGCCCGCCGCATGTACGGGCAGTACCGCTCGTCGGCCTCCTCCGCGGCTGGTCCGGCCGCGGTCGGCCCGCCGCCGCTCATTCCGGGGCGTTTCCGGTCAGCCCGGACTTCACCCGGCCCGAAACCCGCTTCACGCCGAACGCCTCCATGAACAGGCCGGTCCGGATGCCGTTGCGGGCGGCGGCGAGCGACCCCGGCCGGGTCAGGTCGGCCAGCGCCATCGCGGCGGCCATTCCCGCAGGCAGCACCCGCGCCCGAGGCTCCTGGATGCCGAGCCGGGCGGCCAGTTGCGTCGAGCGAAGGGTCGCCGTCTCCGCGAGCGCGGCCTCCGCCGCCCGGACGCTCCACGGGCTGCCTCCCGCGAGCTTGCCCATCAATTCTCCGGTGCCGCCCGCCAGCAGCAGGCGCACGCCATCTCCGCTGGGCAGCGGGCAGACGGGAGACCGCTCGTAAGTCTCGCGCGCGCTCGCCCGGCAGGCCGCGAGCTCCGCGGGGGACGGCGGGTCCTCCACCAGCAGACGGTCCGCCAGCCTGCCCGAGCCGACCGGCTGCGAGGCGGCCCGCAGCAACGCCCCGTCCCGCGCCACCATCACCTCGGTGCTGGCGCCGCCGATGTCGGCGAGCACCACGTCGCCCGCCAGGTCAGTGACCGCGGCCATGCCGGCGAAGGAGAGTTCGGCCTCCCGGTCGCCGGAGATGATCTCCGCCTCGATCCCGGTCTCGGCCAGCACCCGCTCCAGGAACTCCCCGCCGTTGGCCGCGCCGCGCACGGCCTCGGTGGCGACGGCCAGCACCCGCGCCGCGCCCTGCGCCCGGGCGCGCGCTTCCATCAGCGCCAGCGAGGCCAGCGCGGCCTCGATCCGGTCCTCGGCCAGCCGTCCGCTGGCGTCCAGTCCCCGGCCCAGCCGAACGGTGTCGATCGCCCAGTCGAATTCCTCGATCGCCCCGCCAGCGTCCAGCCGCGCGACGGCCAGTTTCAGCGAGTTCGAGCCGATGTCGATCGCCGCGATCGCTGGCGTACGCGCCCGGTCAGCCACGGGAGCGCAGCCGGTCGGTCGAGGCCCAGAAGCGGTCCAGCAGGTTGGCCTGCTCGCCGGAGGTCATCCGCCGCGGTTGGTGAAAGTCCTCGATCTCGGTCCCGTGCACCCGCAACCCGACGATGCGGTCGCCCCGCAGCAGGGTCTCCAGGACGTACCCGGATCGCACTTCCACCGCCCACATCTGGTCGATGATGAAGTTGCCCGGTGAATAGACGATCGGGCGCCCGTTGTAGATCTCCATGCCCTGGATCACATGCGGGTGGTTGGTGATCACCATCGCCGCGCCCGCGTCGATCGCGGAGCGCGCCCCGGCCGTCACCCACTCCGGCGGCACGGCGATGTACTCCGCGCCCATGTGGAAGTAGGGGATCACCACCTGCGCCTGCGCGGCCGCCGCGGCGATGTCGGCCAGGAAGTAAGGGCTGTAGTAGGGGCAGGTCCCCGGCCGGTCGTCGGTCGCGCCGGCGTCGAAATCGACGACCCCGTTTTCCTGCCCCGGCGGCACCTCGTAGTTGGCCGTCACCCCGTCGATGCCCAGCCATGCGACCGACGTCCGCCCGACCTGGGTGATCCACGGGGCCCGCGCCTGCGCCAGGTCGTACCCGCCCCCGAACCACGGCATCCCGGCCGACTCCAGCGCCGCCAGCGTGTCGAGGAAGGCCTGCAGGCCCCAGTTCTCCTCCGGGGCGTTCCAGACTGTGTGGTTGTTCGCGACCGTCACCGCGTCGATGCCCGCGAGCCGAAACCCCTCAAGCATTGCGGTGTTGGAAACAAAGCTGAAGGTGTTCGGGTTCGCCGGTTGCGGGATGGCGTCGGAGAGGTTGCCTTCGAGATTGGCGATGGTCAGGTCGAATCCGGAAAGCAGCGGCGCGATCCGCCGGAACGGCCGCGAAAAATCTCCATAATCCGCCATCTTCCGGTGGACGTTGCGCCCGGGCACGATGTCGCCGACCGTGCCGATCCGCATCGCGGGCTCGATGCCCTCCCCACTCGTCAGCGGATCGACGCCACCCACCGACAGCGTCTGCACCCGGAAGTCGATCTGGTCGAGCGGAACAAGCGCCACGGCGCCGCGCCGCTCGCGCAGCGCCTCCGCCAACGAGGCGTAGTCGGGATAGGTTGCGGCGGACCCTGCGGAGCCCGCCTCCGCGCCGGCAAGGGCCAGTCGCTCGATCGGCTCCGCGAGCGGCGAGCCGACCTGCCGCCAGTCCGACACCTCCCCGTTCAGGATCCGCTCCGGATCGCCGGGTCCGACCCCTGCCAGCGGCAGCCGCGGCGAGGCGGCCAGCGCATACCCGCCACGCAGGGCATCCGCCACCGGCGTCTTTCGCTGGGCGCGGGCTCGCGGCGGCGCGGCGACGGCCACCGCGGCGACCGCCGCGGCCCCCGCCAGACCTCGCCGGGTGAGCCCGCCGCCCGGTTGGGCGCCGGGCGAACCCCCGGGCGCCCCATTCCAGGACTGGTCACTCATCGGCGTCGACCGGGTAGCGCTCGAAATACTCGACGATCGCATTCTCGTAGGCGGTCACGATGGCGTTCGCTCCTTCCGGGCTGACCAGCACCGAGGCATCCCCGTCGTTCGATACGAAGAGCGCCTCGACGATCGCGCCCGGCATCCGGCTCGGATCGACCGCGCCCGGCACCTCCGGTCCGGTGATGATGAAGTGCTTGTACAGCGAATGGTCCATCACCACGTTGGCGGCAGTATCGGGGTTGACGCCGCGTTCGTCCTCCGGGTCGAGCACGTAGCCGATCGCGCGCAACTGCTCCTTCAGGTGAGCATACGCCAGCGTGGCGAACGTGGCGCTGCGGTTGCCAAACGGCCGCTCGCGGGTGAACCACGTCTCGTACCCGAAGGGCTTTTGCGTCGTGTAGCCGTTGACGTGCATGGAGACCAGCAGATCGGCCCGCGCCGCGTTGCAGATGTCGATCCGGGCCTGGATGTCGTCCAGCGTCGCGTACCGCATGCTGCCGGAGACATCGTCGGCCGCGGTCTTGCCATCGCCGTTCACGTCCGCCAGGCCGGGATTCGGCCCGGTGTCGCGCTCCCGCGTCAGCACCACCGCAACCCCCCGGGCCCGCAGTCTCGCCGCAAGATCGCTGGCCTGCTCCATCACAAGCGTCGCCTCTTCCACCTCGGGCAATGCCCCGAGCGGCCCTCGCCGGAATCCGCGGTCCGGGCCGCCGTGGCCCGGGTCGAGACACACGATGGGCGCCCGCGGGCCGTCGTCGGCGGCCAGTGGCGGAGCCGGGTTCCGGCCCGGTTCCCCGCTCGCCTCACCGGCATCTCCAGCATCCACCAGCGCGACGAGCGGGGTCGCAACCGGCGCCATCGCCCCGCCTCCCCGGTCCGGCGAGCCGAACAGCCTTCCCCCGGCGAAGGCGAGCACCGTCAGCACCAGGATCAGCGCCGCCCCAAGGGCGACCATGCCGCGGGACTGCACGGTCCGGGCCGGGTCCACCGCGGGCAGCCGCGGCCCTCGCCGCTCGCCTCCCTTGCCCGACCGCAGCCGCGCCTTCTCGCGGAGGGCGTCGCGTTCCCCCCGGGAGAGCCTCCTGCCGCTCGTCTCCACCGCCGGCAACACCTTGCCCGGCGGGCTGTCGATCGCCGCCCGGGCGCGCCGCCGTCCCTGGCCCGGCTCCCGGTCAGGCATGACCGCGGCTTCCCGCACCCATCAGGGCTGCTCTCGCAGGAACCGGTCGATGGCGGTCACGTAGGCCCCGACGATCGCCTCCTTCGCCTGCGGCGTCTCCACGAACGCGGCATCTTCGTCGTTGGAGAGAAACAGCCCCTCAACGACCACGCCGGGCATCTCGCTGGGCACGAGTTTGCCCGGACGTGCCGGGCCGGTCACCGCATGGGCCTCGATGCCGATGCCCTTGTCGAATGCGTCGTAGCCCACCGCCGCGTAGGCCCGCCCGAGTTCCGCGTGCGCAATCGACGCCAGCCGGGCATTCTGCTGCGCAAACTCCCGCTCGTCGTTGTACCAGACCTCGTACCCCTCCAGAAACTCGTTCTCCGCGCCGTTGTAGTGGATGGACACCAGCACATCCGCCCCCTGCTGGTTGCAGATCAGCACCCGCGCCTGGAGGTCGTCGAGTTGATCGCTCCGGGCCTCTCCGCCGGGCGCAGCCACCTCGCCATCGCCGTTCACGTCCAGGTTGGTCGGGTTCGCCTCGGCGTCGGTGGTCCGGGTGAAGACCACCGTGTAGCCCATCTCCTGCAACCGCCTGCCGACCTCCAGCGAATGGTCGAGGGTGAAGTCCTTCTCCCGCAGCACGATTTCGCCGTTTTCGACCCGCACGTTCCCGAGGTCCGCCCCGCCGTGGCCGGGGTCGATGCACACCACCTTGCCGGCCACCGCCGGGT
>JBJTKE010000702.1:0-5400 GCA_046096285.1 Chloroflexota bacterium | reverse complement strand
TGGGTGCGACGTGGCGGGGGCCGGAGTTCGGCGGCCTGGCGGTCTTGCCGGGCGGTCTCGTGCGCCCGTTCCAGGGGTCCCGGCGGATCTTCGAGCCCGCGGTCCTGCTTGACGAAAAAAGAACTAATGTTCTATTTTACGTTGGAGGGACCGGAGCGCCGGGGAGGGAACGGGTGATGGAGCGAGCAAGCGGGATATCGATCTGGATGGTCGGGGACGCCGAGAGCACCGCCCGGGACGCCATTGAGGTCGGCGGCGACCGGGTCGTCTGGGAGATCGCCGCGATCGGCGCCGCGGGCCGGGCCGAGGTCGCCGCGGAAGACCCGGAGGTGCTCCGTTTCGTCCGGCAACTGCTGCAGGCGCGGCGGCGGCTGGCGCAGCGCCGGGCCGGGAAATCGGCGCCGAAGCCCGCTCCGGTCGGGACGCGGCCGCGGGGACGGCGGCTCCAGGAGTGCCCGGAGTGCCGCGGCACGGGGGCGCTCGATTGCCCGGGGTGCTGGGGCGACGGATGGATCGTTCAGGAATGACCGGGGCTGCGGTCGGCGTCGGCCCATTGCTGGAGGATGGCGGCGAGGGTTGCCGCGCGGTCGGGCGTGAGGTCGATCCGGTCGAGCAGGCCGCCGAGGCGCTCCCGCTCGGGCGAGGCCGGGGACGCGACCGGCAGGCCGAGCCGGGCGAGCACGGTGTCGACGCCCATGTCGAGCGCGCCGGCGATCGCCTGGGCGGACTGGATCGAGGGGGTCCGGTTGCCGTTGATCCAGTTGGAGACGAGGCTGGTGGAGACCCGGGCGCGGCGGGCGAACTCGGCCTGGTTCATGCCGCGGAGGGTGAGCTGGCGCTGCAGCCAGGGGCCGAAGGCGGTCGGTGCGGGCATCGCTTCCTCGCGCATGGTGAGGACGGACCTCCCGGCGGTCGGCAGCGGTCCGGCGGACCGCATTCTACCCGGAAACGTCCTCCAGGTGACATGGCATCGCTCGCGACAGTGAATTGGCCGGGGGCGGCGCCCGTCGCCGGAGTCCCTGGCGCGCGGGGGAATGGACGGGGTCGCGTCGCGGCGCGTTCGCCGTGCCGGCGAAATCCTCTCGTGAGAGCAGGAGTCGCTCAGGAGAGGACACGCGCGCGACCGGGGAGGAGCCGGGAGGGGGAACGGGCATGACGAGGATCTGGATGCGGTGCGTGGATTGCCGGGAGTCGTACCCGGCCGAGGGGGCGGGGATGCCGGGGCTCGCGTTCGATCCCGAGCGCGGGATGCTGACCTACCGCTGTCTCGCCTGCGAACTGGCCTGCGCGCGCCGCAGGCGGACTCCAGAGGCGGCGGCGAGACCGGGCAGGGCGAGACGCGGGGCGCGGGCGTGGGGCCCGGGCAGGCCCCCGGGACTGCGGGGAGACGCATGGTGATGGGCGGGCGCTACGACCTGCGGAAAGCGCAGGAGCACCAGGCGGCGCGATCGGTCTTCTGGCGCGCCGGCTACCGGGACCGCTGGCAGTGGCTGCGGGCGATGTTCCCGCGGTGGGATGGAGGCCGGCGATGAGCGCGCCCGTGCGGCGGCGCATCGCGAGGGAGGCCGGCGATGGCGGATGAGGAGGGCGGCTTCGCGCCGCGGTTCACCAGCCTGCGGGGGCAGAACTACCTCCCGGTCGCGGACCGGGTGGTGTGGCTGCACGAGACGACGAGGACCGGCCTGGAGGAGGCGGCGGGGTACGCGATCGAGACCGAGCCGCTGCGGATCGAGCCGGAGGCCGCGATGTTCCGGGCGACCGTCACGGTGTTCGGGCCGGGCGGATCGGTGATCCGGCGGACCACCGGCACTGGAACCGAGACCCCGTCCGACTTCGGCGACTACGTCGAGAAGGCCGAGACGAAGGCGGTGGGCCGGGCGCTCGCGTACGCCGGGTTCGGCACCGCTGCCGCCGAGGAGGAGTCCGGGCTGATCGTGGACGCCCCGCGGCGCGCCGCCGGCCGCGGAGCGTCCGCGCCTGCTCCGGCGCCGGCCCCGCACCGGGGTCAGGCGGAGCGGGCCCGGGGCGGGGCGGAGTGGGGGCAACTCCGCTACATCGCCTGGCTGATGGAGCAGCACGGGATCGGCGAGGAGGAGACGCGGCGCCTGGTGCTCCGGGTCGCCGGCAAGACCTCGCTGCACGATCTCGACGCGCAGGAGGCCCTGGCGGTCGTCGAGGCGATGCATGTCCAGGTCCGGGAGCGGGCCGTCGCCGCCGCGGAGCGCCGGTGATGGCGTGGCTGGAGAGTCACCAGACCCTCGGGCAGCACCCGAAGCTGCGGCGGCTGGCGCTGCAGCTCGGGATCGGGCGGGCGCAGGCGGTCGGGCACTGCATGTACCTGTGGTGGTGGTGCCTCGATTTCGCCCAGGATGGCCGGCTCGACCGCTACGACGTGCTCGACCTCGAACTGGCGGCCGAGTGGGCCGGCGAGCCCGGTGTCCTGATCGCCGCGCTGATCGAGGTCGGCCTGCTGGACCGGTCGGAGCACGGCCTCGCCGTTCACGACTGGCAGGACTACGCGGGCCGGTTGCTGGAGCGGCGCCGGGCCGACGCGGAGCGCAAGCGCGCATCCCGGCCCCCGGCCGGGGCCGACGGTCCCGGCCGCCCCGGACCGGCCGCGGCAAGCCCGTCCGGCCCGATTCCGCTGGACGTCCGCCGGACGTCCGCCGGACGGCGCGCGGAGTCCGTCGTAACCGTACAGGACAGGACCGTACCCAACCGGACCGGAGACGACGCGGAGAGCGTGCGCGCGCGCGCGCCGCGACCCGGCCCGGAAGCGCCGCCGTCGCAGCGGGCGGAGGACCCGGTCCCGGAGGGATTCGACCGCTTCTGGGCGGCGTACCCGAACCGGATCGAGAAGAAGGCCGCGATCCTGGTCTGGCGGGCGCTGCGGCCGTCGGCGGAACTGCAGGAGGAGATGCTGGCGGCGATCGAGCGGCAGAAACGGACGCGGCGCTGGATGGAGGGCTACGTGAAGCACCCGAACCGCTGGCTGCGGGACCGCAACTGGGAGGACGAGACGCCGCCCGACCCGGTCAGCCCGCCGTCCCGGACGAGGAACGGCGCGGTGGCGGAGGAGCAGAACGCCTTCCTCGCCCTGCTCGAGGCGCGGGAGGGGTGAGGGATGAACGAGGTCGAGACGACGCGGCTGCTGGCGGTGATCAAGTCGCGCTACCCGCAGGCGGCGCTCGGGGCGCCGGAGGCCGCCGTCGCCGCCTGGCTGCTGACGCTGGAGGACGTGCCGTACGCGGCCGCCGAGGAGGCCCTGCGGCGCTGGTTCCGGGAGCGGCGCTGGGCGCCCGATCCCAGCGAGTTGCGGGTCGCGGTGCTGCAACTCGTGAACGAGGCGCCGGATGCGGCCGATGCCTGGGAGATGGTGCTGCGCCACATCCGGGAGAACGGCACGATCGGCGGGCGGGCCTTCTCCGGGCCGGGGCCGGTCGTGCAGGCCGTCGCCGCGGCGGGCGGCTGGCGCAACCTGCGGACGAGCGACAACCCCCAGCGGGACCGCGACGCGTTCATCCGGGCCTACGAGGTGTACCAGCGCCGCGCCGCCGGGGGAGACCTGGCCGTTCTGATGGCGTCCCGCGGGTACGCGGCGTTGCCGGAGCGGCCGGAGCGGCCGGAGTCGCTGGAGTCGCTGGAGCGGCCGGAATGAGCGGACGCAAGGGGATGGAGGAACGATGAGCGGACCGGACGATGCCCTGGTGCTGGCGCTGGAGATCCCGGGGCCGTTCCCGCGGTGCCTTTCGCCGAACGCGCGCTGCGGCTGGCGGGAGCGGGCCCGCGAAACGAAGCTCGCCCGGGAGACGGGGCTGCTCGCGGCCCTCGGCGCGCTGTCGGGCAAGCCGCCCGGGCCGCCGGGTCCCGGGCTCCGGCTGGCGATGCGCTGGACGGTGCACCGGGCGGCGGGAGAGCCGATGCGCGACCTCGACAACCTGATCGGAGGCCCGCTGAAGGTCTACCAGGACGGGATCTTCGACGCGCTCGGGATCGGGTCGGACCGGCAGGTCGTGGAGATCGCGGTGCGGCAGGTGCGGACGCAGGGATGGTCGCGGGCGTGCTGCGAGCTCCGCGATCTCGGGTGCGACGGTGAAGGCACGCAGGAGGGACGACACCCATGAACGTGATGCGGGGAGCGGCCGCGGGCCGGACGGGCGAACGGTGGGAGGACGAGCTCGATGACGATCCGGTGATGCTGGAAGCGCTGTTGACGGGCGGGAAGCTGCTGCGGCACCAGCTCCGGTTCGAGGAACTGGACGACGCCTGGGTGCGGGCGCAGGAACTCGAGCGGCGGATCGGGGTGCTGGAGGCCGAGCTTCTCGTCGGGCGGGAGCGGATCAGGCGGCTGACCGCGGAGCTCTACGACGGGCTGATGACCGACCTGGAGGAGCCGGGCGGGCGGGGGGAAGACGACGATGACGACGATGACGACGAGGCCGGCGGGCCAGCCGCGGCTTAGCGCGCGGCAGAAGGCGTTCATCGACGCCTATCTCGGCGCGGCGCGCCTGAACGCGACGGCGGCGGCCCGGATCGCGGGGTACCGGGATCCGGAACAGGCCGGGTACGAAAACAAGAGAAAACAGGAGGTTCGCGCGCGCATCGAGGAGCGGCTGGAGGAGGAGGCGCTGTCGGCGGGCGAGGTGCTGGCCGAGCTGGCCGCGGTGGCCCGGCTGGACTGGCGGGAGGCGGTGCAGGTGCGGCTGGACGGGCGCGGCGAGGTCGTGGAGGCGCGGCTCGAGCTGCGGGACAAGGTGCGGTCGCTCGAGTTGCTGGGGAAGGCCTACGGGCTGTTCATGGAGCGCGTGCAGGTGCAGTCGACGATCGACGTGCGGCATCTGGCGGAGCGGGCGGCGCAGGAGGTGGGGCTCGATCCGGAGGAGGTGATCGCCGAGGCGGAGCGCTTCCTGCAGGAGGCGGCCGGGTGAGCGCGTTGCCGGCGGCGGCGGGCGGGATCGCGGTGAGCCGGGCGCTGCGGGTGGTGGCCGGGCGGAGCGAGGCGCGGGAGGACCTGCTGGCGTTCACCGGGCGCATGTATCCGGGGTACCAGGCGGCGCCGCACCACCGTCGGATCGCGGAGGCGCTGGAGGCGGTGGAGCGCGGGGATACGCGGCGGCTGATCGTCACGCTGCCGCCGCGGCACGGCAAGAGCCTGCTGGCCTCGCAGCACTTCCCGGCCTGGTTCCTCGGGCGGGGTCCCGACCGGCGGATCATCGCCTGCTCCTACGCGGCGTCGCTGGCCTACCGCTTCTCGCGGCTGGCGCGGAACCTGCTGTCGGAACCGGGCTGGCCGTGGCCGGAGGTGCGGACCGCGAGCGACCTGGCGCAGGTGCAGCGGTGGGACATCGCCGGGCGCCGGGGCGGGTACATCGCGGCGGGCGTGGGCGGGGGGATCACCGG
>JBJTKE010000701.1:0-3042 GCA_046096285.1 Chloroflexota bacterium | reverse complement strand
CAGCGTCACCGGGGCCAGCAACGCGCCGGAGACGAAGGCGGCGAGGAGGGGGCGCGAGGGCGTGGGCATGGGTCCGGCGCCGATCCTCGCGAAGGGGTTGCGGCCGGCCAGCATCGCGATCCCGAGCGCGATCACCGCGAGGTAGACGGCGGGCAGCAACCCGGGCAGCACCACCTCGAACCCGCGCCCGAGCGCATACAGGATCGCGCCGAGCAGGAGCATCGCGGCGAGCACGCCGGCCAGCACCGCGACTCCCAGCAGTCCGGCCCGGGCGAGGGGGCGTTCGCCCGGTTCGTCCGGGGCCGCGCCAGCGAGAAAGGCCAGCCGCCCGGGATAACGCGGCACACGGCATACGTTGGTCAGGATCGAGGCGTTCCCGAGGAGGAACGCCTGGACCAGATCGCTCACGCCCCGCCCCGCGCGAGCGCCTCGAGTTCCCCGGCGATGGCCCCGGGGTCCTGCTTGCCGGTGCTGAGGCCGCTGACCGCGCCATCGGGCGCGATGGTGAAGTGGGGCATCATCGGCGGCACGAGCGCCTCCCGGCCGAACTGCTCGACGATGGCTTTCTGGTAGTCGGCGGGCATCACGGCGTAGATGAACGGGAATCCGTTCTCCTCGGCGTAGTCCTGCAGCGCGGAAGGCTGGATGCCGGTCTCGACGCTCAGGCCGACGAAGACGAGGTTCTCGCGAACGTCACCGGGAAGGGAGGCGACCGCCTCGCTGACGCGGGCCAACTGCCCGCGGCAGGTCATTCACCAGGTCGCCATCGGGTGGATGAAGACCGCCTTCGGCGCGAACTGCGCGAGGGTGAAGGTCTGCCCGGAGCAGGCGTCGGTCAGCGGCGCGGCGTACCAGGCGGCGAGGGCGGGGTCCATCCTCGTGGCGGCGGGGGTCGCGGCCACGGCCCGCGGGGTGGCGATCTCCGCGGAGAGCAGGCAGGCGGCGGCCTCCGGGGTCTGCTGGAGCGGAGCCGGCGCGGCGAACGCGGCCAGCGAGGCGAGCGAAGCCGCTCCGAGCACGGCGGCGGCGATCAACGGGGGAACAGGTCGCATCGGGGCATCCTCCACGGCATGAGCGAACGTGCCGCGAGGGTACGCCATCCGGCGGCGCCGGGAGGTGGCGCGGGATGCACAACCGGCGTCAGCGGTAGCTGGCGGCCTGCAGTTCGAACAGTTCGGCGTACTGGCCGCCGCCGAGCATCAGTTCGTCGTGGGTGCCCTGCTCGATCAGGCGGCCATGCTCCAGCACGAGGATGCGGTCGGCCATGCGGACGGTCGAGAAGCGGTGGGAGATGTAGAGCGCCATCCGGCCCTGAGTCAGGGTCTTGAGGCGGGTGAAGAGATCGTGCTCGGCGCGGGCGTCGAGGGCGGCGGTTGGTTCGTCGAGGATGAGGATTTCGGCGTCCTTCGCGTCGCGCATGAAGGCGCGGGCGAGGGCGATCTTCTGCCACTCGCCGCCGGAAAGCTGATGGCCGCCCTCGAACTGCTTGCCGAGGGTGGTGTCGAGGCCCTCGGGCAGGCGGCCGATGACGGCTTCCGCGCCTGCCTGCTCCGCCGCGCGGGCGAGACTGTCGCGGTCCATCCGGCGGTCGACGTCGCCGACGCCGATGTTCTCCCCGGCGCTCAACTGGAAGGCGGCGTAGTCCTGGAACATGACCGCGAAGCAGCGGCGCAGGTCGGCGGGGTCGTACTCGCGGATGTCCACGCCGTTGATGAGGATGCGGCCCTGGTCCGGGTCGTAGAGCCTGCCCAGCAGTTTGACGATGGTGGACTTGCCCGCGCCGTTGCGCCCGACCAGCGCAACCGTCTCCCCGGGGTCGACGGTGAAGCTGACGTGGCTGAGGGCCGGTTCGTCGCGGCCGGGGTACTGGTAGGAGACGTCGCGGAACTCGATACCCTGGGTGAAGGGGCGGCTGACCGGGACGGGATGCGCGGGCGCGGCGATGGCGGGCTTGCGCTCCAGCAGGTCGTAGAGCGTGCCGAGGTAGAGGCCATGCTCGTAGATGCCCTGCACGCCGCCGAGGATGCCCTGGAACGCGCCGCCGACCTGCGTGGCCGCGCCGGTGAACACCGTCAACTGGCCGAGCGAGATCGCGCCGGCGACGGCCCGGAGGGCGACGTAGAGATAGGTCGCGGAGGAGGCGAGGGTGGTCAGGCTGCCCCAGGCGAAGCCGGCCCAGTAGCGCTTCAGCAGGAGTGAGCGGGTGGCGGCGTAGTACTCGCCGGCGACCTCGCCGAAGCGGCCGATGAAGTGGTCGCCGAGGGAGTAGAGCTTGATCTCTTTCGCGAACTCGTCGGTGGTGAGCAGGCTGGTGAGGTAGGACATCATGCGGCGCTGCGGCGATTGGCGGCGCATCTGCTGGAAGCCCCACCAGCCGTAGCGGGAGCCGGAGATGAAGGCCGGGATCGGGGCGATCAGGGTGGCGATGGCGATCACCGGCCCGAGCCCGAGCAGCAGCGCAAAGAGGGTGACGAAGGTGACGATCGAGCGGCCGAGCCCGAAGGACTGCGAGACCATCTGCACCGGCCGGTTGGCGGATTCCTTCTGCGCCTGCTGCAACTGGTCGTAGTAGAGGGCGTTCTCGAAGTCGGAGAGGTCGAGCGTGGCGGCGTGGGCCATGATCCGCATCGGGACGCGAATGGCGAGCAATTCCTGGAGGAGTTGCTGGCAAACGTTGCCGAGGGTCTGGAAGAACTGGCTGGCCAGCAGCAGCGCGAACTGCATGACGGCGAGTACGATCACCCGCTGCACGAAGGGGTCGCGGGCGTCCGGCGCGGCGGCGATGCCATCGGCCACCGCCTGGATGAGTTGCCCGGCCAGCCAGACCTGCGCGGCCGGGGAGAGCGCCTGCGCCAGCGTGGCGATGGCGAGCCCCAGGGTCAGTTTCGGGCTGGCCTCCCAGACTAGGCCGAAGACCCGTTGCATGCTGCGCCAGGTGCCGCGCACGGCCTGCGTCGCCGTCATGCAGTTCGCGCTGCTGCTGGCCAGCCAGTTCTTCCAGACCCTCGGCAACGTTTGCCAGCAACTCCTCCAGGACTTGCT
>JBJTKE010000700.1:0-1894 GCA_046096285.1 Chloroflexota bacterium | reverse complement strand
GTTCCCGAGGCGCTCGGGCTCGGCATCGAGTTGACGGTCACGACCGGCGAGTTGCTCGATGCGGTCCTCGCCGCGGCCGGGCCGCTGGCGGCCCCGGCCCGCGTCCACGGGAAGGTGGACACCGGTTTGCGGCGATTTGGCGCGCCGCCGGACCTCGCCGCCTCGCGGGCGAGGCGGGTGTGGGCGGCGCCCGCTCTCGAACTTGCGGGCATGTTCACGCACTTCGCGGAGTCGGAGGTCGAGGACCTGACCTTCACCCGCTAACAGGAGGCGGCTTTCCAGGCCTGCGCCGGCCAACTGGCGGCAGAGGGCATCCGTCCGGGCTACCGGCATCAGCTGAACAGCGGAGGCATCATGCAGCGGCTCGACCCGGAGCAGATGGCCCGGGCCGGCATCGTGCTGTACGGGGTGTCGCCGGATGCAGGCCTGCCGCTCCCGGATGGGGTGCGCCCGGTGATGCGGCTGCGGACCCGGATCGCGCGGGTGTTCCGGCTGGAGCCGGGGGAGAGCGTCGGCTACAACCGGACCTGGCGGGCCGAGCGGCCGGAGCGGGCAGCGCTGGTGCCGGTGGGGTATGCGGACGGCTACCGACGGTCCTTTTCGAGCCGGGCGTGGATGGCATCGGCCGGAACGCGGATGGGGGTGATCGGCCGGGTATCGATGGATCAGACCGTGCTGCTGGCGCCCGATGGCGCGGACGTGGCGCAGGGCGACGAAGTGACGGTCTTTGGCGACGGGAGCGACGGCGCGCCGACCATCGGGGATCTTGCCACCCTCGCCGACACCAACACGTACGAGATCCTGGTCGGCATCGGGGCGAGGGTCCCGCGGGTCGTCCTGCGCGGCGGCGAGATCGCCGGGTCCGAGGACCGGCTCGGCCGACCGGGAGCGTGACGCCGCGGGGAGACCCGGGCTAGTCCCGGTTCTGGACGCTGCCTGCCATGTTGGGCATGGCTTGCCAGGAGAGTTCGACCTCCTCCTCGATCCGGGTTTCGTCGATGTCCACGCCGAGCCCGGGCCGGTCGGGCACGGTGACGATGCCGGCGACCGGCTTGACCGGGACCTTCCAGAAGAATTGCAGCAACTCGTTCCACTTGACGAGGTACTCGACCCACGGGGTGAGCAATTCGGGCATGGCGGCCGTGAGCGCCATGTTGGCGGGCACCGAGTGGCCGTGGGCGATCACCGGGATGTCGTAGAGGCTGGCGAGATGGCAGATCTTGACCATCTCCGAGAGGCCGCCGGCCCAGAAGGTGTCGGCCTGCAGGACGTCGCAGGCGCCGGCGTCGAGGAGGTCCTTCATGCCCCAGCGGGTGTACTCGTGCTCGCCGGTAGCGATGGGCACCGGGGAGTGACGGCGAATCTCGGCGTGAAGGGCGATCTTGTCCGGCAGCACCGGTTCCTCGATCCAGTGAACGCCGAGGCGTTCGACTTCGCGGGCGAAGCGGAGCGTGTAGTCGCGGTTCCACCTCAGCCAGGCGTCGATCATGATGTGGATGCCGGGACCGGCCCCGTCCCGGATGGCCTCGACCAGTTCGAGGTTGGCGCGCAGCCCGGCATCACCGTCGGTCGGGCCCCAGCGGGGGAACCACTTGAGAGCGCGATAGCCTTGGGCGACATGATCGTGTGAGTGCTGGCGGGCGAGGTCCGGTTCGAGGGAAAAGCCGAGCATGGACGCGTAGGCGGGAGCGGAGGTGCGAACGGGGCCACCAAGCAACCGGTGGACGGGCTGCCCGAGCGCCCGGCCCTTGAGGTCCCAGAGGGCGCAGTCGATGGCGCTGATCGCCATCATCGCTGCGCCCTTGCGGCCATGAACGGCCTCGCGGTACATCAGGTCCCAGATGCGCTCGGTGGCGAAGGCGTCCTGCCCGACGATGAGCGAGCGGAACTGCTG
>JBJTKE010000699.1:0-2704 GCA_046096285.1 Chloroflexota bacterium | reverse complement strand
TTCGAGGACGGCGGGGTGGGCGAGAAGCACGGCCTCGACCTCGTAGGGGTCGATCTTCTCGCCACCGTGGTTGATCACGTCGTCGGCGCGGCCGAGGAGCAGGAGGTGGCCGTCGGGGAGGAGCAGGCCCCGGTCGCCGGTGCGGAACCAGTGGTCAGGGGTGAGGGCGCGGGCGGTGGCGGCGGGGTCGTCGAGGTAGCCGGCAAAGACGGTGGGGCCGCCGATCTGGATGAGGCCCGCGTCGCCGGCCGGGAGCGGCGTGCCCGCCTCGTCGACGATGCGAAGGGGGCTGACCGGCACGCCCGCGGTCTCGGGGCGGCGGGGGGTATCGAGCGGATGGCAGGCAGCCGCGAGTGCCTCGCTCGTGCCGTAGCCCTGAAGCACCTGCGCGGCGAGCCGGGATTCCGCGGCCTCGCGGAGGGGGAGCGGCGTGAAGGCCCCGGCGAGGTGGAGATAGCGGAGGCGCCCGCCGGAGGCAATGGGAGCGTGGCCAGCGCCGCGCAGCCAGTGGTCGAGCATGAGCGGCGAAATCGGGAGCCACGCCGGGCGGTACGAGGCGACGAGCGTCGAGAGGACCGCGGCGGGCTGGGGGTAGGGAAGTACGGCAAGGCCTCCCGAGGCGAGCGAGCGCGACAGGGAGGATTGCCCGAAGGCGAACACGATGGGCGGAGAGACGAGGGTGACGTCTCCGGGCCAGACCGGCATGTGCGACCAGCAGCGGGCCGGGTAGTCCGCGACGCTCCGCTGGGAGAGGGGGACCAGTTTGGGGCGGCCGGTGGTGCCGGAGGTGTGGAAGATGAGGGCGACGTCGTTGGGCAGGGCGTCGCGGTCCGGGGCAGGCGGGCCGGCGGGCGCGCCGGCGAGGAGCAGGCGGCAGCCGTGACGCAAGTCGGCGTCGAGGGCGGGAATGCCGGCCTGGGCGACGGCCAGGCGATAGGGGCGGCCCGCGCGGGAGGAGGTCCGGGGCAGCAGCGCGGCGCGGAGTCCGAGGCGGGGCAGGAGCGCGGCGAGTTCGGCGGCGGGGACATCCTCGCGGACAGGCACGGCGACAGCGGAGGCCTGGAGGGCGAGGAGCAGGAGAGCGCCGAAGGCGGTCTGGGGGGCGGGGAAGAGGACGCGGTCCTGGGGGCCGATGCCGTGCGCCCGGAGATCGGAGCGGAAGGCGTCGACGAGGGCGCCGAGGGCGCGATAGGTGACGGGCGGGCCGGTGAGGCCGGCGATGGCGGGGAGGTCGGCGAAGCGTTCGGCGGCGAGGGCGATGAGGCACTGGAAGGTGTCGGCCTCGATGACCTCGCGGGGATGGCGGGAGCCGGGCGATGCGTTCATGAATCACTCCCGCGATCGAGCAGGTTGGGCAGGGCGTGGCGCTGGATTTTGCCGGAATGGGTGCGAGGCAGGCTGGGAAGGAACAGGACCCGGCGGGGAACCATGCCGGGGGCGAGGCGATCGAGAGCCCAGCGGCGAAGGTCGCGCCCGCTGGCCAGTGCGCCGGGGCGGAGCACGATGGCGGCGGCGGGTTCCTGGCCGGCGACCGGGTGAGGAGCGGGGAACACGGCGCATTCGAGGACGGCGGGATGGGCGAGAAGCACGGCCTCGACCTCGTAGGGGTCGATCTTCTCGCCGCCCCGGTTGATGACCTCGTCGGCGCGGCCGGTGATGGAGAGCCAGCCATCGGGGGAGAGGCGGCCGAGGTCGCCCATGCGGAACCAGCCGTCGTCCGTGAAGGCGCGGGCCGTGGCGAGGGGGTCGTCGAGGTAGCCGGGAGTGACCTCGGAGGCCGGGACCTCGATGAGGCCGGTTTCGCCGGCGGGAAGCGGCAGGCCGGCATCGGTCACGATGCGCACGGGGACCGTGATCCGGCCCACCGCGCCGGGCGGGGCCGGGTCGTCCGGAGTTTCAAGGGCGACAGTTCCGGCCTCGTTGGAGCCGTAGCAGTCGAGGATGCGGGCGCCGAGCGCGGCGGCGGCCGCGGCGCGAACCGGCGGCGGCAGGGAGATGCCGGCAACCTGGACGAAGCGCAGGGCGCCGCCGGCAGGTGGGGCGTCACCCGGCAGGGATTGGACGAGTCCGGCGAGCATCGAGGGGTTGAGGAAGAGCCAGTCTGGCCGGTGGGCGGCGAGCCAGACCGGCAGGGCGCGGCTGTCGAACTCGCCGGGCAGGCTGAGGAAGCCGCCGGTCTCCACGGAGCGGATCGCCTGCACCCAGCCGTGGTGGAAGTAGGGCATGAGCACGCAGGAGCGATTGCCGGGCGCAAGCGGGAGCGCACGGGAGGCGCGGGCCGCCATGCCGGTGACGTTTCGATGAGCGCGCGGAATGAGCTTTGGCATCCCGGTGGTCCCCGAACTGAGGGCGATGGTGGCGAGGTCCTCCGGCAGGGCGGGGCGGCCCGGGGTTGCCGGGCCGGCGGCGGGGCCGTCGATCCGGAATTGGCCTGCGGGGCCCTCGCGGCGGAACTCGAGGAACGGGAGGCCGGCGCGGGCGGCGGCATCGCGGGAGGAATCTGCAAGGCCGGCCGGGGCGGCGATGGCGCGCAAGCCGAGGCGGCGGATCACCGCGTCCAGGCCCTGCCGCGGCATCGCGGGCGGAAGGTGCACCGCGGTTGCCGCGGCGATGACGCCCATCGACATGATGGCGACCTCCGGCGAGATCGGGGCGACGATGCCGATCCGGTCCTCGCGGCCGATCCCGCGCTGGCGAAGGGCCG
>JBJTKE010000698.1:0-10388 GCA_046096285.1 Chloroflexota bacterium | reverse complement strand
CATCCCCACATCTGCCGCCGCCTCGGACAGCCGCTGCGCATAGAACAACTGGTTGCGCCGGGTATCGACCAGCCACGACTCCTCGGCATGGTGAAGCGATCGAAACCGGTCGCAGGCCAGCCGTCCCTGGGCGAAGTCGCCAGCGGCGTAGGCCTCCATGGTGTGCCGCCAGTAGAAGGAGTCGGTCCATTTCGGGTTGGACATCGACCCCTCGTTGATGTCCTGGAACGCAAGCCCCGTGCCCCAGCCGGTCAGCTCGGAGTCCTCCGGCTGATGGCGGCGGTCCGGCGCGCCGACGGCGTGCCAGACCGCCCAGTCCAGTGGCCTGCCGGGCTCTCCCGCCAGGATCGCGCGCTGGCGCGCCTCGACCATGCGGTCGAGAATCACCACCCCATCGGGATGATTGACGGTGATGTCGAGCAATTGCTCCGCGCCGCGGCGGGTGACCAGCATGGCATGCAGCCCGGTCACCGGGATGCGGATGACCCGCTCCGCCCTCCGGTGGATATCCGCGCTTGCGCCCATCCAGGTCACCGCCGTTCCGGGCGGCGTCTCGGCGAAGATCGCCGGGGCCAGTTCGCGCCACTGGACGTGGAAGAACACGTCATCCTCGAAGATCACGGCGTACGGAATGTTCTCCTCGATGATCTTCCGCCAGAGCAGCACGTGGGACAGAAAATTCCCCTGGTAGCCGGGCCAGTGGCCCATCGCGTTGTCGGCATGCTCGCGAATGACCGGATTGCCCACCTCGGCCCAGCGCCGCTTCAGGGCCCGCTCATCGATGCCGTCCACGGCGCTGATGCGGCGCACATCGGTGAATCCCGCCTCGCGGATGCGCTCCATCACCCCGTCGAGCCGCTCGGGCGACCGGTCCAGGTTGATCACGAACGCGGGGGCCCGCAGCACCTCCTCCCACGAGCCCGGCCATCCGGCGACCACCTCGCCGCGCGCCTCCACCGCACCGGGGTTCTCCACCGCGGGCGCGGCCGGGTCCGGTTCGCGTTCAGGCTCAAGGTCGGGTTCAGGCGGAGGCATCCATCCCAGGCGCTCCACCGGTTCCAGCAACCCGGTGAGCTCGGCCAGCGGCAGGCTGGCCAGCCACGGCTCGTGGCCGTCCACCGTGAACGCGATCAGCGCGGTCGTCCCGGCCTCCGGCCGGTCTTCGCCCGGCCCCGGAACGATCGCGAACCCGGTCGCGGCCTCCCGCGCCGCCCCGTGCAGCCGAACCGGAAAGGAGACGTGCGTCAGCCGCAACCGCTCATCGAACCGCACCACCCGGTGCAGCGCCGCCGGCGTCCCGGGTTCCCACTGGGCCTGGTCGTGCAGCAGCCCGATCCAGCCTCCGTCGTGCGCCGCCAGCGTGGTCAGCCCGTCCGCGTCCCGCCACTGGGCGGGCGCCTCCCGCGCCGCGAGCCGCCGCTCCTCGCCGCGGTCGGGATCGAACTCCGCTACTGCGATCGGGGAAAACCCGGTGATCAGGCGCAGGTGGTCGCCGCCGTCGATCGCCGCCGCCGGCCTGCCCTCCAGCAGCAGCTCCCGCCCCGTCTCGCGCGCGGCGAGCGCCAACCTCCCGCCCCGCTGCTCGATTGCGGACAGCCGCAGCGAAACCGGCTTCCCGCCGGCGAACCCCGGCCCGGACTGCACCTCGACGCAGGCCAGCCCCGCGCCGATCCGCACGAGGTGGACGTCCTCGAGCCGCCCTGCCCCGTCGTCCGAGACGGCTGCCGCGGCGCTCCCCGCTTCGCCGGCATCGCCCGCGGGCATGGGTTGGCCGTCCGCCCCAAGCGGGGCGATGACCAGCCGCGGCCGGTCCCCGCCGGGTCCGTTCCCCTGCGCCCCGTCCGGGGCATCGAAGCGAAGCCCGGCCAGCACCACGGCGCCATCGTTCCCGGCCAGCCGCACCACCGGCCAGCGCTCCCCCGGCGCCGCGAGCGGCAGCCGCCATTCGCCATAGCCGGGAGCGACGTCCAGGAGCATCCGCGAGTAGTGAACGACGTTCTGCCGGAGGATGCTTCGCTCCGGCTCCGGGGTCTCCGGGTCGTTCAGCGCGAGCTCGCAGGCCAGCCTTCCCTCGTCATGCCTACCCTCGTAGTAGGCCGAGCGAGCCCGGCCAACGAAGTACCACGCTCTTGGCCGGGACATTGCCATGCCCGCTGTCACGCTTGCCCAGCCGCCTTCCGCATCCGGCAAATTGGTGATCGTGTCGTCGTGATTGCCGAAGTACCACGAGATCATCTCGGGGTTTCGCTGCCGGAGCAGCGCCCAGACGTTGACCTCCCAGGGCAGAAGGCCGAGATCCAGGAACTCTTCCAGGGCATCCCGGCACAGTGCCGCAAACTGATCGACAAGGCTGGCCGGCGTCACGTACAGGCTGCCGGCGAAGGTCCAGTTTGTGTGATCGAGCAAGGCGCCCATCGCAACCGGCGCTGGCGCCCAGGGGCCAGGGATCAGTATCCGGTCAAGGCTGGAAAGCTCGGCGCACCGCAAGCGGGCGAACGCAGCCTGCCAATCGTCCATGAGCTTGGCGATCCCGGCGTCGATGAATCCCGTAATCGGGGTTTCAACCAACCCGTCGTCCACCGCCAACGCCACAAATTCCGGCTTTGCGTAGATCAAGCACAGGCTTTCGAATGACCCTGGCCCGGTGCCAAACAGCGGGATCTTCGGCGCTGGCCGCCCCCGGACTGCCTTCACCGTCTCGAGGTCCTCGAACTGCACCTCGCGAATCGTCACCCACCCCGGGACCTCGACCCCGGACAACAGGGCCTTGTAGTGCCGGTCCACGTACACCACCAGCGGAATGCCCGCGTCCATCAGTGGCCGCAGCAACGCCGCCCGGTGCCGTGGATCCATCCGCGAGTTCGGGATCAGCATCAGCGTGGTCACCAGCGTCAGGTCACCCCGCCACGGGGCCGTCGCAGGCATCACCGTGCGGCTCTTGGCGTGATCGAGCAGGTCAAACCCGGGCAACCTCGGCTGGATCAACGGGGCGTCATCAGCCGGCGGCGCGCCAGCGCGCTCGCGCGCCCGGGCGACCATGCCAAGCCGGGCCGCCGCCCGCTCCGCATCCACGTCCGACCCGAGTCCGAGGTCCTGGTACGCCAGGCCGTGATCCGCCTCCCGCTGCTCCGGCAGCCACGCCAGCGCCGGGTCCGCGATCGCCGTCGCGTTCCATGCCGCCCACCACGGCCGCTCCTCCGGGTGCTCCGCCAGCCATGCGCGCTGCGCCCGGTTCACCATTTCCGGGAACGACCCCACGCCCGCACCGCCGCCAGCCAGGGCGTCCAGCAGCAACTGCGCGCCCCGCCGGGTGACCATGAACGCGCACGCATCGCTCACCGGCCCCTGCCGCAGGCGGGTCGACTGCCGCAAATCCGCAGGACCGCCCCCGGAGTCCTGGCCGATGGTTCCCCCGATCACCAGCAGGTCGATGTCGCGCGGCGTCTCTGCGTAGAAGACCGTCGCAAACTCGTGCCACCGGGCGTGAAACAGCACGTCGTCGTGGAAGATCGCGGTCAGGGGTTCCTCCCGTTCCACGATCCACTGCAACAGCAGCCGCATGGACAGGTAGCAGCCCTGCCGGGCCGGCGCAACCGCGAACCGCGGGTCGGCGGGATCGAACGGCGGGTTCCCGGCCCGCTCCCATGCCCTCGCCAGCATCCCCGGATTCTCGCCATCGATGGCCCGCACCCGGCGCACGATCCGGAACCCCGCCTCCCGGACCCGGGACGCCGCCCAACCGAGGCGGTCCGGACGCCGGTCGAGGTTCACGATGAAGGCAGGGACAAGGGCCGCGTCCTCCCAGGCGCGCGGCCAGGGATGACCGGGCGGCAGCGCCGGGGGCTCGACCGCCCAGGAAGAAAGACCGGCCATGTCCGCTTCACCCATTGCGGAGGCAGGTTCAGGTGCGAGCTCCCCGTTCCGCGGGAGGTCGTCAGTTACGCCAACGGACGACCGCTCCCGCGCGGGAACCAGCAGCATTCCATCATCGTGATCGGCCCAGTACCACTCGAACAGCTCAGGCTGCAGGCCCGCGACCCTCGCCCAGACGTTCACCTCCCAAACCAGCGACCCGCGTGCCAGGAACTCCTCGAACGCAGCGAGGCAGCGGCGGTTGAAAGCCTCGGCAAGCATGGAAGGAACGATGAACAACCCTCCGCAGAACATCCAAGTGGCCCGGCTGGTAAGGTCCTCGATCGAGCAAGGGGCGTTCCGGTCAAATCCCGGGATCAGCACCCGATCCAGCCCGGAAAGATCTGCGCCCGCGAGGCGTTCGAACGATTGCGCGGGGTGCCGGAGCACCTTGGCGATCCCGCTGTCGATGAACCCGGTGTAGGGCGTCTGCACCAGGCCCTCGGCAACCGCTCGTGCCACGACCTCAGTCTTGCCGTTGATGAGCACCAGGAAATCCGCGTGATCCTTGTGGGGATTCCGGCCGGATGGCAGCCGCGGCGGTTCCGACAGGGCGGCCACCCGGGCCGCCGCCGCCAACTCCGGGAGCTCGATCGGCCGCACCGTCACCCAGGGAGGAAGTTCCATGCTGGCGAGATGCCGGCGGTAGAAGGCATCGGCGTAGAGCACCAGCGGAATGCCGGAGGCGAACAGCGGCGCCAGCATCGCCATCCTGCCAGCCGCGTTGAGCGATGATGCGGGCAGGTGCACCAGCATCGAAACGAGGGTCAGATCGTCGGTCGTTGGCCCGGCGGGAACCTCCATCCCGGTGAACAGGTCCGGCACGAGGTGGATGACCGGAAGGTCGCCGCCGGCATCTTCGCCGGACTCCGTGCCCGGCGCCGGGGCGTGCGCGCCGCCAATCCCGCCATCCCCGCGCGGGTCATCCGGAGAGGCGGCGGCAGGACCGGGCCGATCCGGCGATCCGGCAGCATCGGGATCGGGCAACCGGGTCACGAGCCCGTGGTAACCGGGCGCCGCCTCCCACGAGGCCGGGCCCGCGGGCGCGTTCCAGGCGCGCCAGTTGACCACCGAAAGGGGACCCGCCGCGAGGGCCCGGCGCTCGACATGGTTGACCATGCTGTCGACCGAATAGACGCCCCCCGGCATGTTCATCACCCAGTGGAAGAGCCTGCGCGCGCCATCGAGGGTGATCGCGTAGGCGGTCATGCCATAGGTCGGCAGCCGCAGGGCGGGCAGCGATCCGGCCAGTTCCGCGGCCGGGCTCGGAGCGGGGAGCGTGGTCTCGGTGGGGGTTTCCGCCGAGAACTCCCCGGGGACATAGGCCTGGATCACGCCGCCGAGGTGCAGCAGATCGAGGTCCTTCGGGGTCTGCTCGTACCAGACCGGCGCGAGGTCCGCCCATTGCTCGTGAAACCGGGCATCGTCCTCGAGGACGACCGCGGCGGGCAGTTCCTGCTCGATCATCCAGGCCCACGTCAGCAGATGCGTGAGGAGCCGTGCCTGCATCGACGGCTGGGCCCCGAAATCGGCATCTCCCGGGTGGTGCTTTGGCTTCCCGATACGCCCCCAGCCTATCCGCATCCTGGCGGCGTACCCGCCCTCGAGCGCCTGCACCCGGCGGATGTCGGCGAACCCGGCTGCGGCAATGCGCCGCCGGGCCGCGCGCAGGCGGTCCGGCTGCTCATCCTGGGCCAGCAGGAGCACGGGGAGGCCGAGGAACTCCGGCCACCCCGCGGGAAGCGGACGGCTCCGCGCCAGCCGTAGCGCAGCGGCCGATGAGGACCGGGTGGAGACGGCGCCCGCGTCCCCGAAATCCGAGATGGGCCGGAGCGTGGAAAGCACCTCGGTCACGGCCACGTCGGCGATCCAGGCGGACTGGTCATCGGCGCCGAAGCCGATCAGCAGGCGGTCGCCGCGGCGGGCCAGTCCGCCGGCGAACTCGATGTCCGTCCGGTGGAACCGGAACGGGTGCGAGAGGTGCGTGATCCGCCAATCGCTCCCGAAGCGGATCACGCGGTGCAGGTAGGTGCGGTGCCTCACCTCCCACTCCGCCGATTCATGCACCAGGCCGATCCACCCATCGCCGAGCGGGAGCAGTTGCGTGCCCCCGCGCAGGCCCGCCGCCAGCGGCAACGACGGGCGGTGCGCCGCCTCGGAAAGTTGCCCGGTCTCGGGGTCGCAGCGGAGCACCACCGTCGGTCCGCAGGAGTAGACGAACCAGAGATCGTCACCGGAGACGGCGGGCATCCAGTTCTTTTCGACCGAGCCCGGCATGTCCGACAACCAGCGCGGGTTGGTGAGTCGGCCGGCCGCGAGGTCCACGTCGAACAACCCGTAGCAGATGGTGCGCTCACGGCCGGGGCCCAGCCGCCGCGCCGCCGACCCGGACGCCATCAGCCGCCCTCCCACCTGGAACAGGCGAAGGTCCTCCGGGCCCTGGTAGTAGTCGTCCTTTTCACCGGGACGCACCACGTCCGCGTCGAGCATCCAGGCCGGGCCCGCCTGCCGTCCTTCACCGTCCATGTACGCCATTCCGACGCGGGACCGGTAGGCCTGCTCGCCCTCGGCCCGGACGTAGCCCGGCATGGCGTAGTTGAGCACCCGGGCGCAGCCGAGGAATCCGTCGCCCAGCGGGGTCAGCGATGGGTTGGTCGCGAACCACCCCGCCGGCACGATGCCGCCCAGGTCGAACCGCCGTTCGGCGAAACTGGGGGCCAGTTCCGCAAGGGACCGCGCATAGTGCACCGAGTTGCGGCGCACATTGACCGCCACGTCCGGCGGCAGGTCGGGATCGGAGAGCGCGCGTTCACAGGCGAGCCGGCCCTCGTCGGTCCGGCCCTCCTGCCACGCCGAGATGGTGCGTGCGAAGAGGTCGTGCCAGGTCTCCCGCTCGCCCATCGCGCTCCCCCCGGCCACGCCATCGCCGCCCGCGGCGGTCACAGGTATTGCACATCATCGTTGGTGACTTACGATAGTCCCACCCTCTGACGTCATTGTCAAGTCACGGTTTATCGACCGTTGAAGGGGGGGCACGGTCGCTGCGCGAGGGCGCCCGGGGGGAACCGGGGCCGGCTCCGCCGGGGTCTACCGGTACCAGTACCGGTTTGGCCGGGGCATTTCCAGCAGGAACTGGCCACGGTGCCGATACATCAATTCGAGCAGCGGTTCCGCGAGGATCTCGTTCCACCTCAGCGGGTACTTCGATCCGTCGTGGGCTCCGTCCGTGTCATCCTCCATGACGCCGCCGGCGATCGCCCGCGGGTGGTAGTTGCCCGGATGCTCCCGCAGCGCCTCCAGGTTCCGGTCGAGGATCAGGTGGATCTTGTCCATCCACTCGGCGGTGAACACCGTGAGCGGGCGAAACAGGAAGTGGATCTGGCCGCACAACTCCAGGAAGCTCTCCTCCATGCCGGTGAACGGCTCGCGGTGCGGGATGTAGGACGCCGTGTGCTCCCGGCAGCCGCAGAAGTACGCCCAGGGTGTCGCATCCAGCAACTCGAACCACGGCGTCCACGCGAATGACTGGAACTTCAGGTCCGTGTAGCCGCCGCCGTGGTGATGCATGAGGTAGGCGCGGAGATAGTCGGACCGGTGGGTGAGGCTCAGCAGGTGATAGGCGGGGTGCAACGGCTCGACGATGTACCTGGAGAGGTTCGCCGGGGTGACGAGTTCAACCGGCGTTCCGGCACACTCGCGGATGGTCCAGAGCGCCTGCTCCCGCAGCGGCGGCAGCGGGTTGTCTCCCGTCCAGCAGCAGTAGACGACGCGCGGCGCCGGGTTCATGGCGGCGGGGCCAGTCCGCCTGCCGGCGGGGATCGCCAGGGCCCGGTCCGGCTCCCGGGCGATGCGTGTCCCGGGCACGGGCCTGGAGTAGGCGTCACGCTGCGCGGCCAACTGGTACCGGTACTCCGCCCAGTGGGCGGCATCCTGGTCGCCCATCCGCCAGAGGGCATGGCGCAGCAGGTCCCAGGGACCGTGCAGGCGGGCCGTCACGTCGGCAAGTTCCCGGCGCGGCGGGATCAGGCCGGCGTCGATCTGGGCGTTCAGGCCGATCGCCGCCCGCGCCCAGCGCGCGGCGCGTTCCGGCTGACCAGCCCAGTAGCTTGCGTAGGCGGCGACCCAGCACAACTCCGGCAATTCCGGATTCCGCAGCACCCCCCTGCCCGCCACCTCCACCGCCTCGCTCCAGCGGCCGAGGTCGTGGCTGAGAATCAGCGCGGCGGCGAACGCGGCCCGGCCGGCCATGAGGTCGTCTCCCGGCAATGCGAGGACGCGCTCATTGGCCTGCGCCGCGAGTTCGAGCGCGCCCGCCGCCCGCAGCCGCTCCGCCCTCGCCTGCCACTCCCCCGGGTCGTCGCTCGGGGGCAGCAACCTCAGCCACGCGGGGACAAGCTCGGCAGGAATGCTCGCCGTTCCCGTTTCGGCATCCTCGGTCGGCCCGACGGGCCGCAGCATCCCCGCAACGACGGAGGCAGGCAGCGTCGCCACCCAACAGCCCTCGGCGCCCGCCGGACCCGAGAGCAGCAACCGCTCGCCCCTGCGGAGAAGACCGGACGCGACGCCGTTTTCCAGTCCCGGCAGGATGATCGGACCGGAGAGATGCGTCAGGCTCCATTCCGGCCCGAACCGGGCGAACCGGTGGATGGCGGAGCCCCGGTCATCCTCCCACACCACCCACTGGCAAAAGATGGCAAGCCACCCGTCGCCGTCCTCGATCACGGGACCCGCGATCCGGAACTCCCGCGCCAGCGCTGGCGCTCCGCGCATCGCCACCAGCGACACGTTCCCGCCCGGGTCGTCCACGCGAACCACCGCCGTCGGCGCGATCCGGCAGACAAACCTCGCCGGCGGGCCGCCCGCAACCGGGGCCCAGCCCTCGCCGGCCGGGATGACGCCGGGGAATCGCCATTCCTCGGCGAGCGCGCCGCTCGTGGAATCGATCCGCCAGCGGATCATCACGCCGCCGCCAGCGCCAGACGGGACGACTCCCGCCGCGGCCAGCCCCGCGCCAGTCGAAAACACCACCAACCGGTCCGGCGCCGGGGAGAGATCGAGCCAGCGGGGTTCGCCCGCGGCCGCGAGCGACTCGTCGAGATCGATCGCGCAGTAGCGGCATCCCGAGTCCGCGCCGCCCGCGGCATCCTCGCGCTCGCAGCGGGCCAGCACCATGAAACCGGCGCCATCCTCGCGCGCGGCGATCGAGGCATCGCCCACCGACCACCCGCCGCCGGGCCAAGGATCGACGTACCGCAGCGTCAGGTGCGGGCCGAGCGAATCGGCGTCGCTGGCGCACCACGTCAGGTTCCGCCGGGCATGCACGCGATAGTCCGGCGGCGTATCAGGCGCGGAAAGCGCCCGGTCGCAGGCCTCGGCCCCCGCTTCGGGGCTGTTTCCCTCGTAGAACGCCCGCACGCACCGGTCGAACGCCTCGTCCCAGCCCATCGGCGTCTCCGGCTCGCGCGCCGCGTTGTCTGCTTCCCGCGTTGCCATGCCGCGACTCTCCCGGCAGTGCGCCCGCGCGGGGACCGCCCGGGCGGTCAGTCGGGGTCGGTCTCCACGCGATCCCCGGCCTCGCTCATCTGCGCGTGCATCTTCTCCGCGAATTCCGCTCCCTCATGGTTGCCGAGTTGACGGAGACTGTGGCGAAGCACGTCCCACGGTCCTTCTCGGCGCGCCGCCGGGTATTTGAAGCCGCCGCGCGGGGGGATGAAGCCTTCGTCTTCCTTGGCGTTGAGAGCGACCGCGGCCCGCGCCCAGTGCATCGCGCGGGGGTACTTGCCGCCCCAGTAGGCCGAGTACCCGGCGCACCAGTAGAGTTCGACCATGGCCGGATGGCGGGTCAGGCCGCGGGCGCACATCGCCTCGGCATCGGTCCACCGCTTCAGGTTGTCCCCGAGGATGCGGGCGGCCCGGTACGCGGCCCAGCCAGCCTCCTCGTCCCACCCGTCGAGGTCGATCACCTTCCCGAAGGCGGCGATGGCCTCCTCGTGCTTCTCGAGGTTCGCGAGGGTATCGCCGTAGTAGTACCACCAGCGGGGGTCGGTCGGGTTCTCGGCGGTGTGCTTGGCGAGAATCGCCTCGTCCCGCTGCAGTTTGTGCTGGAGTCCGTCGCTGTCCTTCCATTCCTCCCGGAACTTCGGGCCTTTCGCGGTGGTCCGGCTGCCCCCCCACCACGCCTCGTGGGTCGGTCCGTGGTAGTGGCCCCGCATCGGCATCCGGAAGAACCGCTCCTTCTCGTAATGCCCGTCCACATGCCCGAGGAAGACCGCGTCGGTGTCGGCGGCGGCAAGCAGGGCGCGGATGTCGTGGCCGTTTGGCTCGATCCGCTCGTCGGTGTCGAGATTCATCGCCCACTCGGCGCCGGTGCGCGCGGCTGCGCCGAGCGAGAAGTTGCGCGCGGCCGCGAAATCGTTGATCCACGGGAAGGACTCGACGACGAGGCGGTCGCCGCAGATCTCGCGGGCGATCTCGAT
>JBJTKE010000697.1:0-2695 GCA_046096285.1 Chloroflexota bacterium | reverse complement strand
CCTTCTATCGACCGTCGCCGCCGCCGCCCTTGCCGCTCCCCTTACCCATTCCCTTTCCTGCCGCCGTCTCGCCCTGGGAAGACCCCCCGCCTGCTCCCGCGGCAGCAAGGCCAAATCCGGCCAGCGTCGCCGCGACCGCGGCGAGCGAGGCCTTCATGCCCGCCCGCCGGTCCAGCGCCGAACCCATGGCGATGGCCAACGCCTCGAACCGTCTGCTGTCCACCGTGATCCCTCCCCGCGGAGCGCCCGTCCGGCCGACGTCGCCGCCCCGCTCCCGGCCCCGGGCGGCTCGCGCCCCTCGCCAATCATCGACTTCACGACCCGTGCATCATGGTGTACGTACACTCGAAAGTCAAGAACATAAAGGCGATTCCGCGCGTTGTCGGCACGCGCCCGCGCAACCCGGATCCCTCGCCAGCCCTCGCCGCGCTAAGATCGTCTCCGCTGCCTGCCAGCCTGCGCCGACCGCGCCAGCCGATTCATCCCGGAGTCCCGCGTGCCCACCGCCTCTCCCACCCCCGATCATCCGCTCGACCGCCTCCACGCCGGCCGTGCCGCCATTGCCGGCGCGGACCACGTCCGCCCCGGGGCCGGCCGGGAGGGCGACTGGTGGCCCCTCGCGCTAAAGGGCAGGCTGCCGGCCGGCCTCGGCCGCGCCGCGCTGATCGTCTCCCCCGGCGACGCCCGCGAGACCGCCGCCGTCCTGGCCGCCTGCGCCGGGGCAGGCGTGCCGGTCACGCCCTTCGGCGCGGGCAGCGGGGTCGTCGGCTCGGCGGTGCCGGAGGCAGGAACCGTGCTGCTCGATCTCCGCCGCCTCCGGGAGATCGGCCCGCTCGACCGCGCCAATTGCCTCGTCACCAGCGGCGCCGGGGTCATCGGCGGCGCGCTCGAGGCCTTCCTCAACGCCGAGGGATTCACCTTCGGGCTGTACCCGCAGTCCCTCGACCTCGCAAGTGTCGGCGGCATGATCGCCACCCGCGCCAGCGGCACCTACTCCGGCCTCTACGGCGGCATCGAGCACCGCCTCGCCGCCCTCCAGGTCGCCCTCGCCGACGGCACGCTCTGCGACGTCCCGCTCATGCCCCGGTGGGCGCTCGGCCCGGACCTCGCCTCCCTCTTCATCGGTTCGGAGGGAACCCTCGGCGTGGTCACCGCCGCCACCCTGCGAATCGACCCGCTTCCCGAGGCGCGCCTGCTCCGGGCGCTCCGCTTCGCGACCCTGTCCGATGGACTGGCCGCCGTCCGCGAGTTCATCCAGGCCGGCATCCACCCCGCCGTCGTCCGTCTCTATGATGAGGAAGAAAGCGCTCACCTGCGCGCGACCACCGGCCACGAGGGCGCAGGCTGCATCCTGCTCCTCGCGTTCGACGGCCCGGCCCGCCTCGCCGCGCTCGCGGAGACGCTGACCCTCGAACACTGCGCCGCCCGCGGGGCCGCCGATCTCGGCCGCGAACCGGCGGAGCGCTGGAACACCAACCGGCTCCGCGTCCCCTCCGGCTTCGCCGCCCTCGAGCAACCCGGCGTGATGGCCGACTTCATCGACATCCAGGGCCCGTGGGACCGGATCGAGGCGGTCCACGCCGCCGTCCGATCCGCCCTGCGCGAGCACTGCGACTCCGCCTTCGCCCATTTCTCCCATGTCTATCCGCAGGGCTCGTCCATGTACTTCGTCGTCCGCATCGACGCCGCCGATGACGACGAGGCCGTCTCCCGCTACCACCGGGCATGGGACGCCGCGATGGCCGCAACGCTCGCCAGCGGCGGCGCGATCGCCCATCACCACGGCGTCGGCCTGGCCAGATCCGGGTCGCTGCGGGCGTCGCTCGGCTCCGCCTGGCCGGTCTGGGACCGCCTGAAGCAGGCGATGGACCCCGCCGGCATCCTCCACCCCGGCAAACTCGGCACGTCGTCAACCCGGAGACCCGCCGATGGCTGATCTGCTCTGCGCGGTGGACGTCGGCACCACCGCGGTCAAGGCCAGCGTCTTCGACCCCGGCGGCGCGCTCGTCGCCTCCGCCTACCGCGAGCACGCCCTGCGCTTTCCCGGTCCTGACCGCGTCGAGCAGGCCCCGGCGGTCCTCGAGGCCGCCTTCGACGCCGCCCTCTCCGAGGTCGCCAGGGGCATCGCGGAGCGCATCGCGGCGGTCGCCGTCACCAGCGCGCGGGCCACCTTCGTCCCGGTGGACGCCGACGGCCGCCCGCTCGGTCCCTTCATCATCTGGCAGGACCGCCGCAGCATCGCCGAGTGCGCCGCCCTCCGCGAGCACATCCCGGAGGACGAGTACTTCGCGATCACCGGTCTTCGCCTCGAACCCGTCGCCTGCGGGTCGAAAATCGCCTGGCTGCGCGCCCACGAGCCCGCGATTCACGCCGCCGCCGACCGCTTCGAAACCCAGCAGACCTGGTTCCTGCGCCGCCTCGGCGCGGACCGCCCGCCAACCGACTTCACGATGGCCGGCTACTCCGGACTGCTCGACGTGACCACCCTCGACTGGTCGCCTCGCGTCCTGGACGCCTTCGCCATCGACCGCCGCCGCCTGCCCGGTCTCGCCCAGGCCGGGACCGTCGTCGGCGCGGTCTCCGCCGCCGCCGCCGCCCGCACCGGGTTGCGCCCTGGCACGCCGCTGGTGCTTCCCGCCAGCGACGCCGGCTGCTGCTGGGTCGGTGCGGGGCTGCGGCGGGGCGGGCAGGTCGC
>JBJTKE010000696.1:0-2752 GCA_046096285.1 Chloroflexota bacterium | reverse complement strand
GCCCCACCCCCGGCCGCGAACCCCTCTCCTTCGCCCCCGGCGAAAGCCGGACCCTCATCCTCGTCGCCTCCGCCAGCCACCAGGACTGATCCGCCCCTCGCACCGGGTGCGCGGTTGCCGCCAATGACCGCCCGGTCTCGGCATCCCCCGGTTCCGCTCCCCGCGAGCCCCAGCCTGCCCTGCGCCGAATCGCCGCCCTTCACCCCACCGCAACGAAAAGCCCCGCTCCCTCGCACAGGGAGAGGTTCGGGGCGAAGGCAACCACCGCCGTTCACCCCACCGCAACGAAAAGCCCCGCTCCCTCGCGCAGGGAGCGGGGTTTGGGCTGAGGACAACCACCGCAACGAAAAGCCCCGCTCCCGCCGCAGCGGGGGAGGGGTTGCGGAGAGGGCATCACGCCGCGGCGCCCCGTCAGAGCACCCCGTCACGACAACGGGACCGCCAGGAAAGGCCCGCCGCCAGCTCGGGGCGACCCCCCAAACCACCCGGGGCCGGGGGAACGAAGGGACCGCCCCTTACCCATCCCGCGCACCCCGCCCGGACGCGCCACAAAACAGATCGGGCGAGCGGGTCATGCCCGCTCGCCCGATGCCGGCGTCAGCCGAACTGCTCCGGATCGCTCCGGTCAGCCCCTAGCTGACGAACGCGACGTTGAAGTCGCCGCCGGAGGCGTCAGTGGTCGCCGTGCCAGCGTTCGCGCCGACGCCCAGGCTGGTGCCGTTGGCCATCGAGCCGCCGCTCACCATCACGTCGCCGACCGAGTCGCCAACGCCGATGGCAGTGCCGACGTTGCCGCCGCTGGAGAGATCGCCAGCCGCAACCGCGCCGCCGTTCGCGCCGGCATTCGCGCCGCCGCCGTTGCCGGAAAGCGCCGTCTCAACCACCTGGCTCCAAAGAAGACTCATCTCGACCTCCCTCCACGGACCCGGCCCGCGCCGGACCACACGCTTGCGGGGCTGCGGTGGCCCCTTCCTCGTCGTTCGGCCCCGCAGGATCTCGCGCCCTCACGTGGTCCCGGTTTCCCGGTCCTCGGCGCGAAGCCCGCTCCGGCGGCCGCTGCATCGTTCCCGGCCTCTCGCCGGGATGCCGCAGCAGCTGTCGGGGCGTTCCACCGGTGCGCTGCCTGCCCGGGAGTTTCCTCCCTTCCCGGGCCGCGTTTCACCCCAGTCTCCTGCTTCACCGGACGCCCGTCTGCCGCCAACGTGGCCTGACAACCGCGCGTCAAGATCAGAGTATACCCCATTCCTTCGCGCGCCGCTCGCCGCATGCAACACGCGGCGCCCAGGCTCGTCGCGGAATGCGCCACGTCCGGCTGGCGGCACTCCGCTCGCCAGCCGCGCCGTCCGGCCTTCGCCGGCGGCCGCCACGCAAAAAACCAACGGGCGAGAAGGCGTGTCGCCCCCTCGCCCGTTGCCGGCTCGACGCCGGAACCGTTCGGATTGCTCCGCTCGGTCCCTAGCTGACGAACGCGACGTTGTAGTCGCCGCCGGAGGCATCCGCGATCGCGGTGCCGCCGTTGGCGGAAACGCCCAGGTTGGTGCTGTTGGCGATCGCGCCGCCATCGACGGCAACGCCGCCCATGGTGTCGCCAACGCCGATGGCGCTGCCGACGTTGCCGCCGCTGTTGACGTCGCCCAGCGCAACCGCGCCGCCGTTCGCCGACGCGTTCGCCGCGCCGCCGTTGCCCGACGAGGCAGTCTCGATGTCCTGCCCGAACACGAACTCGCTCATTCCGAATCTCCCTCCCTGAGTCCGGCCCTCGCCGAACTACTCGCGTGGCGGAACCCTGGCTGGGTTCCTTTTCCGGTGAGACGGCGCTTCCGCGCCCGTTCGTTCCGGTAGCCGCTGGATGGTTTCTCCGTTCGGCGGTGTTGCAGAGTCCGAAACCAGGGCCCGGCCGTTCTACCGGTTCCTCGTACGTGTCGCCACGCCCCGTTTTCGTTCTCCCGTCGGATGCTCACCTGCCCGACCGGCTTCCTCCCTCCACCGTCGTCCGAGTCCTGCCGGACCCTTCGCGCCGATCCCCGTCCGCGCAATCCATGCGGGGATCTGCGAGGATTGCCACCTAGTATACCAAATCCGCGCTAGCTGACGAATGAGACGTTGTGGTTTCCGCCGCTCGCATCCGCCGAGGCCAGTCCGTTCCTCGCCCCCACGTCCGACGAACCGCTTCCCGTCACCTCGCCGCTGTACGTCGCGCCGCCCCCGCCGCCGCCCGTTTCCGCGCTCGTTCCCGCGTTCCCCATCATCGAATTCACCAGGTCCGCGATCCCTTGCTGCGTCGGCACGCTCTGGGCCGAAACTCCGGTCGCCACCGCTCCGATCAGCGCGCCGCCCAGCAGTCCAGCCTTCTTGACGTCCGCCATGTCGAATCTTCCCTCCCGTTGCTACGCCCCGGCGCTTCGTCCAGCTTGCCGGTTTCGCTCGTTCCTTTCCGGTCCCGCCGGAACGGAATCGCCTTGGGCTATAGCGGGGTCACGCTACCATCCGCCGCTCTGGCAGGTCAACCGCGAACGGTCGCGCCTTTTCCTGCCCCGCACCCGCGGGCGGCATCGTCTCCCCGAACGCCCGACGAGTCTGTCCCGTTTCCCGGCCCCGCCCGCTTCCCGCCTGCCGGACCGTACGTACACCTCGTCCCGCGTATTTTGCGCCTTTTTTCCGATTTACGCAACTACCCTCTTTCGTGTCCGTTCATCCGCTCCATTCGGCCACCGGAGGTTCCCCCATGTCTTCCCCTTTGCTCCCCTCCTTC
>JBJTKE010000695.1:0-2815 GCA_046096285.1 Chloroflexota bacterium | reverse complement strand
GCTGGGTGCGGGGCGGGGGGCGATCACGCTGATCCGGGCGGACATGATGGCGACCCGCTATGGCCGCGCCCACTTCGGCGCGATCTCGGGCGCGCTGGCGCTGTGGCTGGTGAGCGCGCGGGCACTTGCCCCGGTGGGGATCGGGCTGCTGGTGACCGTGCTCGGCGGGTACGGTCCGGTGATGTGGATGCTGGCCGCCGCCGGGGTGCTGTCGGTGCTGGCGCTGATTCCGGTGCGGCCAGCGGCTACCGGGGCCGGGGGGTAGGGCGCTTCGCCGCGCGGCGGGCGGCGCCGGGAGCCGCGCCGCGCGAATCCGGCGGGCAGCGGTCCACGTCGCGGGCGACGCCGGCGAGGCGCTCGAGTTCCCGTACCTCGGCGTCGAACTCGCCGGTGAGGGCGGATTCGCCTGCGGCAGCGAAGGCCTCGGCGAGGCAGCCGTAGTACCAGACGATGTCCTCCCGGCTGGCGTTGAACTTCGCCCACCTGCCGGTCTCGAGGGCGTCGAACTCGGCGAGGATGGAGCGGATGTTGTGCAGTTTGTCGGCGCAGGAGACGAGGCGGGCCGAGCAGGAGGCGTTGCGGATGTGCCGGAGGTAGGCGGTCTTGCGCTCGCGCCAGGGGGGCTTGGGGATGGTGTCGGCGTCGGAGTTGGCGGCGACGATGCCGGCGACGAGCGGCCCGAACGAGCGCTCGATGCGCGCCAGCGTTTCCTGGCCGCCCTGGTCCTCGACGGCGTCGTGGAGGAGGGCTGCGATGGCCTCGTCCTCGTTGCCGCCGTGCTCCAGCACGATGGCGGCGACGGCCAGCAGGTGGGAGATGTAGGGAACGCTGGTTCCCTTGCGATATTGCCCGTTGTGCAGGAACGAGGCGGCGGCGAGCGCTGCGTCGAAGCGGGCGGTGAGGTCCATGGCGCGCTCCTTTGCCGGGGGGCCGGTGGGGCCGGCGGGGCCGTGGCGATCGGATCAGAACGGGGGTTCGTCGTCCGGTGGGGGGTCCTGCGGACCGAAGGGCGAGTCCGGGTCCGGGTATGGCTCGGGGGGGCTTGCCGGGAGCCAGGTCTCCCGCGCGGGCCGACGGTGGCCGGGCTCGGCGGCGGATGTGGGCGCGATGGGGGGCCCGGGTTCGGCAACCGCGGGCGACGGACCGGCGGCGAGCGAGACGGCGACCGACTGGCCAACCGGTTCGACGAGGACGACCGGGGGCGGGCCGGCGTGGGCGTCGAGCAGGAGGGCGAGCGGGGTAGTGATCCGGGCCTCGATGGCGCGAAGCACGGTGCGGCCGTTGGCGGGCCGGCCATCCTCCTCGTCGTGGCAGAGCGAGACGACGGCGAGCGGTTCGACCCGGAGTTCGTGGACGCGAAGGCCAAGCCGCCGCCGCAGGGTGGCGATCTCGCGTTCGGCGATGTCCAGCAGGGCCGGCATCTGGAGTGGTTCGAAAGCGAGGACGTGGTCGAGCCGGTTGAGGAACTCCGGGCGCACCGCCGCCCGCAGGGCGGCGAGGTCCTGGTCGATGGGGATGTTGGTGGTAAGGATGAACCAGGCGTGGCGGGCGTCCACGGTGCGGCCCATGCCGTCGGTGAGGCGGCCCGCGTCGAACACCTGCAGGAAGAGGTCCAGCACGCGGGGATGGGCCTTCTCGAACTCGTCGAGGAGGACGACGGAGGAGGGCTCGCGCCCCAGCCAGCCGGTGAGTTGGCCGCCGCTGTCGTGGCCGACGTAGCCCGGGGGCGATCCGATCAGCCGGGCCACCGCGTGGGATTCCTGGTATTCGGAGAGGTCGATCCGGAGCAGCGCGGCCTCGCTGCCGGTCATGGCGGTGGCGAGGGCGCGGGCGAGCGCGGTCTTGCCGACGCCGCTGGGGCCGCCGAAGAGGAAGACGCCGCGCGGACGCTCCTCGGGACGAAGGCCGAGCCGTGCCAGGCGGACCGTGGCGGCGACGGCGGCGACCGCCTGGTCCTGCCCGACGACGGCGGCGCGAAGGTCCTGCTCGATGTCGCGGGAGAGGCCGCCCGCCGGCTGGGTCAGGTGATGGAGGGGGATGCCGGTGCGGGCGGCGATGGCGGCGGCGACGATCCCGGTGGTGACCAGCGGCGGTTCGCCGGAGAGGTCGGCGAGGCCGTCGTCGGTGATCACGGCGCGGGCGCAGGCGTCCTCCAGCAGGTCGATGGCCTTGTCGGGCAGGCGGCGGTCTCGCTGGTAGGCGATGGAGAGGGCGACGGCGGCGTCGATGGCCGCCTGCTCGATGCGGACGAGATGGTGGGCGGCGAGGCCCGGAGCGAGGTGGAGCAGGAGGCGGCCGGTCTCGTCGGCGGTCGGTTCCGCCACCCGGACGGGGGTCATCCGGCGGTCCATCGCGGCGTCGGCGCGGATGGTGCGGTCGTACTCGGCGGGGGTGGTCGCGCCGATGACGCGGATCTCGCCGCGGGCGAGCGGTGGCTTGAGGATGTCGGCGATGGTCTGCTCGGCCTGGCCCGCGAGCAGGATGTGGATTTCGTCGATGAAGACGATGATGTCCGGGCGGCTGCGGAGTTCCTCGAGAATCTGGTTCACCCGCTGCTCGAGCGACCCGCGCAGGGAGGAACCGGCGACGATCGAGGAGACCGGCAGTTCGACCAGGCGGATGCCCTGCAGGACGGCAGGCTGGGGGTCGTGGGCGAGTTGGCGGGCGAGCACCTCGACGAGCGCGGTCTTGCCGACGCCGGCCTCGCCGACCAGCACCGGGTTGGCCTTGCTGCTGCGGGAGAGCACACGGGCGATGTCGCGGACGAGCGCCTCGCGGACGATGTGCCGGTCATAGCGGCCGTTGAGCGCCTCGT
>JBJTKE010000694.1:0-2670 GCA_046096285.1 Chloroflexota bacterium | reverse complement strand
GGATCGAGACCGCCCCAGACACTCATGGGCACATCGGTCGCTGCCGCGGTCCCGGTCGCGACCCCGGCCAGGATCGGCGCCCCCCGGGTCCTCATGCCGTCCATCCGGTGTCGTCCCCGATCACCCGCCCGGCGATGGCCGAGCGGATGCACGCTTCCGTTGACCCATACGCCGCCTCCATCCCAAGCAGCCCCGGCCCGTAGTGGGCGTACTTCGCCGAGTCCGTCATCAGCACCCGCGCCCCCGCCGGGACCAGCGGCGGCGCGACGACGATGCACGTGTCCGCCGTCACCCGCGCGCCGAACGCCTCCAGCACCGCTAGGTCGCCCGAGCGCCAAAGCAGATCGCGCACCGCCCGGCTCGTGGTCACGAACACGGCGACGCCCGCCGCCGCGCGCTCTCCGGCAACCAGGCTGGCAATCCGGCGGCACTCCGCGAGGCTGCAGTGCGGGCTGCCGAACGCGACCACATCGAGCGCCCCGCCTCCCGTGGTCGTCAGCGAACGGCGGGCGTCCAGCAGGGCCGGCAGCCCCGCCCGGATCGTTCGTCGCGGCGGCCGCCCCCCGAGCGCATCGCTCGCCCTCGGCGCCTCGGGCGTTATCCCGGCCAGGTGCATCATTCCGACCGCGCCCGAGGTTGCGGCGGCCGCGCAGAGCGCCTTCAACTGGTCCTCGGTCGGCTCGGCTTCCAGGCCGGTGATCACCGGAACGTCGTCCTCGACCAGGCCGCCGACGAGATAGCCCAGCACTGGCCAGAAGTCATCCCGCTCGGTGAGACCGGGCGGCAGTGCGTCCATCGCGATCTCGGTTGTCGCGAGCCGCGGTTCGTCGAGGTGCAGCCCGGCCGCGGGGACCCGTCCGGCCAGTGCGCAGGCGATGTCCAGGAAGTCGCCATAGCGGTTGGTGCGCGCCCCGCACACCGAATTGGCGAAGGCGACCGCATTCGATTCGGACCAGGCGATCTGCTCGCCGAAGTCGGGACGGGCGGCGGTCTGGTAGGGCGCGCAGGTGAAGCTCGGAGCGGCTCCCATCGCCAGGTACGCCTCCGCCATTCGGCGGGCGCGGTCCGCATAGTCCGCCGGAATCCCCAGCCCGCGCCACCTGGCGCGGTCGAGCGAGACCACATTCAGTGAGGTTGGAACCCGAACCCTGCCATTCATGCCCGCCAGGCGTTCCGCATACTCCAGGCCCGCATCACCGGAGTAGATGCAGCCGTCTATGTGAGCCCGCGTCACCGGCAACAGGCGGTTGGCGCCGTAAAGCGGAGCCATCCGGACGAGCAGCCGAACCGCGAACTCCGCCGCGGGTCCGAACTCGCCGGCGGACATGGCGCGTTCCTCGTCGTCGAGGGTCACTTCCGGCGGCAGATCGTGACGTCGATTCATGGGAATAGGGTGGGCGTTTCGGCGTGGCCAGTCAACCCCCGGCAATGGAACCGGCCGGCGGCCCACGAATGCGCCGCCGGCCGGAGCATCAGCCCGCCCGGGTCAGGCTCCCGCCGGAATCGGATCTGCGGCGTCCTCGAAGCCCGTTTCGAACCGGGCGTCCTCGGTCAGCATCTTCGCCAGCATCTGCTGCAGCGCCATGATGTGAGCGCAGGTGCCGACCACGTGCGTCTCGAAGGTGTGACAGCTGCATGACCAGTGCCCGCTGTCCAGGCTCACCGTGTAATCGTCGTGGCCGCCCCGGAACTTCGCGCTGAGCTGACTGATGGTGACGCGCTCGGGCTCCATCGCGTAGCGATGCGCCTTCTCGATCTTGCCGATCATGCTGGAGTTCACGTCGCAGCTCCTCTCACGCGTCGCGATCCCGGCTCCTCCGCTGGGATGGCGTCCCGGCTTGAGCTGGATCCCGCGGGGAGTGCGCGCCCGGACACAGGCGCACCCGACGTCAGGACGCCGGGTGCGGAACTCGTTCCAGGTTGCGGACGCGAAAGCGGTCCATCTGCGCAGTACCCTTCGCGAGAAACTCTCGCTCGAGCCGGGTTGCCTGAACCTGATTCTATACCGGTTCGTCAATTCTCGTTTAGCCCGCGGGCCATGCCGGAGCCTCCTGTGGGGCCCGCGCCGGGAGCATTCGATGAACCCACCATGTGGTCGGCCGGTCAGCGCCGCGGTCCTTGCTGGCGGCATGAGCAGGCGAATGGGGTCGGACAAGGCCCTGCTTCCGGCAACCCCCGGCGGGCAGACGCTGCTCGAGCGCGCGCTGGCCACCGTTTCGGACGTGGCCGACGAAACCTTCATCGTCGCCAGCGGTCGCCCCGAGTACGAGCGCTTCGGCGTGCCGGTCGTGGCCGACCTCCATCCCGGGGCAGGGGCCCTCGGCGGCATCGCCACCGCCCTCCGGGCCGCTCGCTGCGAGCGGTGCCTCGTCGTCGCCTGCGACATGCCGTTCCTGAACCCGGTCCTGCTGAACGCCATGATCGGGTGGCCCGGCGACTGGGATGTGCTCGCTCCGTCGATCGCTGGCGAAAGCAGGCAGGGCCCGGGGCAGGTGATCCAGACGCTCCACGCGATCTAAGCAAAATCCTGCCTGCCTGCCATCGAGGCAAGGCTGGCGGCAGGGAACTTCAGGGTGATCGGCTACTTCCCCGAGGTTGCCGCGTTGCTCGTTCCCGAAGCCGAAATTCGCCGGTTCGATCCCGGCCTCCGCTCCTGCGTCAACGCCAACA
>JBJTKE010000693.1:0-1937 GCA_046096285.1 Chloroflexota bacterium | reverse complement strand
CCGGCGCCCTCGACGCCCTCTTCGCCGCCCCGGGGCTCGCCCTGCTCTACCTCCACGACCCCATGTGCCCGGTCAACATCCGCGCCATGTCCGAACTCGACGGCCTTCCTGGCCCCATCCACAGCATCGACGTCTCCACCCAGCAACCCCTCAGCCGCGAGATCGTCCGCCGCACCGGCATCCGCCACGAATCTCCGCAGGCCATTCTCCTGCTCGACGGCCAGCCCGTCTGGAACGCCTCCCACCACCGCATCGCCCGGTTCGCCGTGGACGAAGCCATCGCCGCCGCCTCCTCCCCCCAGCCCGATTCCTGATCGACTGTCGCGCACCGCTCCCCACCGGCATCGGCAAGCACCAACCACCCAGCCCCATTCCCGCTCCACGGGCGGCGGCGACGCCACGTCGCCCTCGCCCTCGCCCGGGAAGGGCCGACTCGCCGTTCTCCCCAACCACGACAAAAAGCCCCTCTCCCCGGCTCGGGAAGAGCGGCATGGGTGAAGGCAGATCGCCAGCCCGGCCCGGAAATGCAAACCTGTACGGGCACGAAAAGGTTTGTCGCGAGGGCCGCTGCGGAGTCTCGGATCTGTCCGGGGACGAAGCCGGCTGAGTACAGGCTGCTGGCAACGTCCTGCTGTACTGCGGCGAAAGCTCCGCGGGTACGAGGGGCGTTGGGGCGGGGCCTTCTGGCCAGACCGGACACACCCCGAAACGGTTCGCGCGGGCCCGGCCGCAACCCGCCTTCAGCGCCGCCCGCACACCGGGTCCGCCGATATCCGTCTCGGCTTGCGCGGGTCACAATGGGGCGGCTGCTCGCCTACCCGATGTCGATCGTCACCACGCCGCACGGGCCGATCGTCAGCGCCTGCGCCCCGCCGCCCGGCGCATCGCTCCACGCCGCCCGGAACCCCGCCGGGTCCGACCCCGCCTGCCGGAAACTCCGCTCGTCGAGCGCGCGCAGCCGCGCTGTCCCGGCTGGCAACTCCGCCCCGACCGCAACCGGGCCGTCGGTCAGGTTCGCCAGCACAACCCGGGTGCGGCCGTCCGTCCGGACCGCGAATCCATCGAGCGCCAACCCGTCCGAGGTCGACAACGCCAGCAACTCGCCCCCCGCAAACTCCATTGCGTCGGCCAGCACGTGGTAGAGCGGAAACGTCATCCCCGGCCACGAGTGGAACCCCGGCACCCGCAACGGATGATCCGACCGCTCCATCACCCCCCGCCAGCCATTCGTCTGGAAAAAGGTCAGCGACGCCGCCCCCGCCCCGGCCAGCCTCCCGATGCTCCCGGCGGTCCACGCCGCCCCGAACAGCGACGGCTGCCGCTCGTCCACTGTCGCCGGCAACGTCCCCGGGGCAGGCTCCGGCGCCGGCCCGGTCGCGTTCGGGTTGAATGGCATCCGGAACGTTACCGGACCCACCGCGATCGGCATCGCCCCCACGATGGCCCGCGCGCTCGCCACCGTTGCTGGCTGCGCCGCCAGCGTTTCCGCCAGCGATGCGTTGTCGATCGCATGCACCGTCGGGTTCACTGGGAAACCCGCCAGTTCCATCTTCCCGAGCGGCAGATCGGCCGCCGCCCGGTTCCACTCGGAGAAGAACGCGCGGCTCCCGCCGCCCACCGGAGTCGGCACGCCCGCCGCGTCCCGAGCCGCCAACACCGCATTCATCACCGCTGCGGTCGTCACCAGCTTCCCGGCGGGGAACGCCAGCACCCGCGCCAGCGGCACGCCGACATCCTTTGCCGCCCGGAAAAACTCGGCCGCCCCCTGCCCTTCCGCGCCCGTCTGGAGTTCGACTTCCAGCGCCGCGCCGAGCGCCCCCGCCTCCGCCGCCGCGAACGCCAGGCGGTCCCGCCATTCCGCGCCCGTCAGGTCGATGTTCACCCGCAGGTGGGCGGGCCCCATTGCCCGCAGCCGCTCCACATCGCCGGCCTGCAGC
>JBJTKE010000692.1:0-11612 GCA_046096285.1 Chloroflexota bacterium | reverse complement strand
GCGCAGGGAGGAACGACGCCCGGGGCCGGGGCGGTGGCGGGGCGGCGGTTTCGGTCCCGATTCCGGCCCCGGGCGTCGTTCCTCCCTGCGCCGTCGCGCGCATCGTCGTTGCGGGCCGGGCGGCCCTCGCCATCCCGGCCTGCCCGCTGCTTCTTCTGCCGGGACGTCGCGCCGGCCCCGGCGGCGAGCGCGCCGGATCCGGCGGCGGCCAGCGCCAGCGCCGGCAGGACGCCGCGCAGCAACCGGCGGCGGGTGCAGGCGGCGTCGAGGTTTCCGGCGGCGGGGAGGGTCTGGTCGGTCATCGTCGTCTCCGATCGTGGGAGGGCGGGAAGGCCTCGCCCTCAGTGCGCCTATCGTGGGGCCGTGCCCCGGCGGCGGCTGCATGGCGCGACGCCGGGGCGCGGTGTTCCGCGACACAGTGGCCCGGGGCCTGGGGGATCAGCCCACCGGGATGGGGGTGGGGTCGTAGTCGCAGGCGCCGCTGGCCCCCTGACCGGCATCGGTCGTGGCGGTGACCTCGACGTGGAAGGGGTAGAAGCCTCCCACCTCGTAGCAGAAGGAGCCGTCCGGGAGGGCCATCACGGCGTCGGTGAAGTCGATGTCCCAGCCGCGCTCGGCGTTCCAGTCGCCGCGGACATGGAGGAAGACGGCGGCATCGGCCGGGAAGCGATCGCCGCAGACGCGGATGACGCCGCCCGCGCAGGGATCGAGCGCCACCTGGATGGCGGGCAACGAGACGCCACCGCCACCGCCACCGCCGGAGCCGGGGCCCGGCGCGGGCGCGGGCGCCGGAGCGGGGGTCGCCGGCGGCGTGCCGGGCGTGCGGGTCGCCCCGTCCTTCCGGCGGTCCCGGTCGTTCCTGCCCGAGGTGTTGGTGCGGCGGCCGTCGTCCGTGCCGCGGCCATTCCTGCCGCTGTTCCTGCCGCCGCCCTGGTTGCCGCCCCTGCGGGCCCCGGCGGCGGGAGCGAGCGTGCCCGCGGCGGCAACCGCGGCGAGCGCCGCGCCGAACCCGCGCAGGAGCTGGCGGCGGCTGGCGGGGGCGGCGAGCGAGGCGGCGAGATCGGCGTTGCCGCCTGCGCTGGGGCTGGGGACGGAGATCGCGCTGGTCACGGCGTGGTCCTTTCGGCGTTTCCGGGAACTTGCGGCCGGCGCCTGCCGGTGCTGGATCCATCCTCTCCCGGAGGCCCCGGGCGGGCTGTCCGCGACGGCGCAGGGATCCGGTGTTCCGCGACACAGGCCGGGGCGCGGGCTGGAGCGAGCGGGGCCTGCCCGGCCGGGGAAACAGGACGACAGCGCCGGGGATGGCCGGCGCTGTCGTCGCGGGGGGAGGGAAAGGCGGCAGGGCGTGCTACACGCCGATCAGGCAGGTGTAGATCCCGAAATCGCCGGTGGACTGGGCGATCGGCACGCCCGACCCCCCGACGTAGGCGTCGACATAGGCGATGGCCGGGCAAAGGTCACGAATGACGGTGCGGAACGCGCCCCGGCGGTTGGCGAAGACGGAGACCCGGATCGGGGAAGAGGCCAGGTCCGGCCAGACCAGGAGGTCGATCAGGCCGGAGGGCTGGAACCCGGTCCCGTAGACGGTCAGCTGCGCGTCGAGGATGTCGTAGCTCTGGCGCAGTTCGGGGGTGAGCGTGACCGGCCGGCGGTCTCGGCGGTTGGCGCGGCGGCGGCGAGCGCTGGAGCCGGGCGGGACATTCGCCCCGGCGGCGGCTGCCCCGGCTGCCCCGGCTGCCCCGGCGATTCCCACCGCCCCGGCGATCCCCGCCGCGGCCGCGAGGCCCGGCACGATGGCGCGAAGGATGCCGCGGCGGGTGGCGGCGTGGCCGAGCAGATCGGCGGCGGCGGCGGTGGACGTGGTGTTCGAGCTCATCGTGGCGTCCTTTCCGGTGGCGGCCGGTCCGTCCCGGCCATGTGCTCACGATAGGGCGGGCTGGCGGGGCTGGATGTCCCGCCTGACATGCGCGACGTGTGCGCTGCGGCACACGGCGGAGGGCGCAGCGGGCGGCGGACGCCGCGCGGCAGGGCCGGCATCGCGACCGGCCCGGAAATCGCAGCCGCCGCGCCGGGCGCCATGCGCGAGGACGCCAGCGCCGGGGCTGCCCGGGCTGGCGTCCTCGTGGTCGTTGGCGGGGTCCCGGAGGGAGAACCTCAGCGGAGGGCGCGGGATGCCCCGGGGCATCAGGCTCGCGCGAGGCAGAGGTACATCCCGAAGTTGCCGGTGGACGTGGCGACCGGGTCGAGCGACCCCCCGACAAAGGCGTCGACCTGCGCGATATCCGGACAGATGTCAGTGATGACCGCCCGGAACGATCCGCGGCGGTTGGTCACCGCGGACGTCCTCGCGTACGGCAGGGAGATGTCCCACGAGGCGAAGAGGTCCACCTGGACGAAGGGGTCGAAGCCGTCGCCCGTGATGGTCAGGCGCGCGTCGAGAACGTCGTAGCTCAGGTGGAGCGCAGGAACGCGCGTCTCGGGCCGGCGCTCCCGGCGGTCCCGCCGGCTGCGGCGGCGGCGGCCGCTGCCGCTGCCGATGCCAGGAATGATGTTGGCGCCTGCCGCCCCCGCCATCTCCGCCGCCCCGGCCAGGCCAGCGACGGCCGCGAGGCCCGGCACGATGGCGCGAAGGATGCCGCGGCGGGTGGCGGCGTGGCCGAGCGGTGAGGAGGTGTCTGCGGCGGAAGCGGCGGCGGAAAAGGTGGCGGCGATGGCGCGGTTCATGTCCGGCTCCTTTCGGGTGGCGGCCGGTTCGCTCCGGCCATGCCCCCACCATAGGGCGGCCTCCCGGGGCCGGCAGTCCCCCGCGACATGGACCGGATGTGCGCCGCGACACAGGACCGCCCGCCCCGCCATGGGCGCGGGCGCCGCCGTCCTGCGAGACTCTGCCGGAGGAGCGCCGGCGACCCGGGAGGAGCGGCGGGAATGAGGACCACGGAGCCGCCCGCGGCGGCGCGCGCGCTGGCCATCGCGGCGCACCCGGACGACATTGAAAGCTGGTGCGGCGGCACGCTGGCGCTGATGGCCGCCGCAGGCTGCGAGGTCCGGCTGGTGCTGGTCACCTCCGGGGACAAGGGCAGCGACGATCCGGCCATGACCCCGGCGAGGATCGCCGCGGCGCGGGAGGCCGAGGCACTGGCGGCGGCGCGCCTGCTGGGACTGGCCGGGGTGGAGTTCCTCCGATTCCCCGACGGCGAGGTCGAGGACAGCCGCGAGCCGCGTGGGGCACTCGCGGCCGCGATCCGCCGCTGGCGTCCGGAGGCCCTCTTCACCCACGATCCCGAGCGCCCGCTGCCGAGGTATCTCGCCCATCGCGATCACCGGGTCGTCGGACGGGCCGCGCTGGATGCGGTCTACCCGCTGGCGCGGGACCGCCATGCCTTCCCGGAGCACCGGGAGGCAGGTCTCGAGCCGCACCGGACCGGCCAGCTCTGGCTCTTCGCCAGCGCGGAGGCGGACGCGTGGGTGGACATCTCGGGCGGGTTCGAGCGCAAGATCGCCGCCCGCCTCGCCCACGCCGGCCAGACGCCGGACCCTGCCGCCCTGCCGCCTGCATGGCGCGCCCGCGCCGCGGAGATCGGCCGGCCGGCGGGGCTGGCCTGCGCCGAGGCGTTCACCGTGATCGGGCCAGAGGACCGGGTTCATTCCCCCGGCGGGGAAACGCCGCGCCACGCGGGGTGCGCTTCGTGACGCGGGGGCGGGCCGGCGGCCGTCACACCGCCCGGCGGTGGCTCCGCACGAAGAACTCGGCGACCGAGCCGACGATCAGCGGGTCCGGGGCGTGCACGACGTCGAGGTTCTTGCCGTCGTAGGGCAACCGGTTCAGCACGTACCGGATGGCCTCCAGGCGGGCCCGCTTCTTGTCGTCGCTCTTGACGATGGTCCACGGGGCGTCGGCGGTGTCGGTGTAGAAGAACATCTGCTCCTTGGCGTCGGTGTAGTCGTCCCACTTTTCGCGGGAGGCGCGGTCGATCGGGCTGAGCTTCCACTGGCGCAGGGGGTCCTTCTCGCGCTGGCGGAAGCGGCGCTCCTGCTCGGCGCGGCTGACCGAGAAGTAGAACTTGACGAGCCGGATGCCGGAGTTGACGAGCATCCGCTCCAGTTCCGGGGCCTGCCGCATGAACTCCATGTACTCGGTGGGCGTGCAGAAACCGAAGACCCGCTCGACGCCGGCCCGGTTGTACCAGGAGCGGTCGAACAGCACGATCTCGCCCGCGGTCGGCATCTGGGCGACGTACCGCTGGAAGTACCACTGCCCGCGCTCGGTCTCGTTCGGCTTCTCGAGCGCGACGACCCGCGCGCCGCGCGGGTTGATGTGCTCGGTGAAGCGCTTGATCGTGCCGCCCTTGCCGGCGGCGTCGCGACCCTCGAAGAGGATCACCAGGCGTTCGCCGTTGGCCTTGATCCAGTTCTGGGCCTTGACCAGTTCGGTCTGCAGACCGGTCAGTTGCCGCTCGTACCGGGCCGTCGGCAGCGGCTGATCGTAGGGATACTCCCCTTCGACGAAGATGCGGACGCGATCCTGCCGCTCCGCCGCTGCCGCGGCCGCCGCGGCTGCCGCAGCCGTGGCCATGTCCGGCGCGGCGGTCTCGCCGGCGGCGGGCGCCCGTGAGGCGCGGCCGTCACCGGAGGACTTCGGCGCGGCCGCGGATTTGCGCGGCGCGGTGGTCCTGGCGGCGGATTTGGCCGCCGCCGGCGCGACCGGCTTCGCCGCCGGGTCCTGCTTGCCGTTCGCGGTTTTCGCGGCCCCGTCGGTCACCCGCCATCCTCCCCGCCGCCGATGCGGCCTGTCTCCTGTTTCTCGCCCGGTCATCATGGCCCGGCGGGCGTCGCAGGCGCGCCGCGATTCGCGGCGGACCATCACAATCTCGCTACAACCGGGCCGGGGGCCGGCCGGCCGGGATGCCGCCGCCTACAGCCGCAGCAGGCCGAACGCGGCCTTGTACCGCTCGTCGTCGCGGCGGAAGGTGTCGGGGTCGACGCCGCGGACGGCGGCCAGGTGGAGGGCGAGCAGTTGCATCGGCACGACCGCGAGCAGCGGGGTGAGCATCTCCGGCAGGTCGGGCAGGGCGAAGGTGTCGGCGTTGGCGAGGTCGATGCCCTCGCCAACGATCCACAGCCGCCCGCCCATGGCGGCGGCGACGGCGGCGATGCCCGCGGTGCGGTCGGTGGCGCGGCCGGTGACGTTGACCATCACCAGCAGGTCGCCGGGGTTGAAGGCAACCATCGGGCCGTGCAGGAACTGCTCGGCGGCGAGGGCGTCGACGTGGGCGTAGGCGGCTTCGCGGGCCTTGATGACCAGTTCGAGGGCGGTCGCCTCGTTCGGGCCCGCGCCGGCCGCGTAGGTGCGGCGGTTGGCGGCGTAGCGGGCGATGGGCAGCACCTCGTCCTCCCGCGCGAGCACGCCGGCGACCTGCTCCGGGATGCCTGCCAGGATGGCCCGCCAGCCATCCACGCCGGGCGCGCCGCGCCGCTCGCCGAGATCGGTGGCGACCTGGGCGAGCGCCATCATGGCGCAGAGGTGGGAGGAGGTGTAGGCGGCGCTGGTTTCCCGTTCGACGGTGCGCAGGGTGAAGAGCGAGCCCTCGTGCTCGGCGGTGAGGCTGCCGACCGAGAGCACGGTGGCCCCGGTGGCGCCCGCGGCGGCCATCACCTCGGCGGAGAAGCGCTTGACCCCGGTGTGGGCCATGACGATCACGGCGTCGTCGACCTCGAGCGGGAACTGCTCGGGGTAGCGGGCGAGGTCGAAGGAGGAGACCGCGCGGGCGTCGACCCCGGCCTCGCGCAGCATCCACGCGCCGGCGAGGGCGGCGTGGTAGCTGGTGCCGATGCCGGCCAGCACGATCCGTTCGGAGGTGCCGATGAGGTCGACGGCGCGGCTGGCCTGCTCCCAGCCGGCGTCGGAGAGGCGCCGCAGGTCGTCCGGTTGCCGGAGCATGGTCTGGCGCATCTTCGAGGTGGCGGCGAGTCCGTCGAGGGTCATGCGGCGGCCTCCTGTGAGCCGGCGGCCCGCGGGGCGCGGGGCGGCAGGCGGACGATGACCAGCCCCGCCATCACCAGCGCGGCCCCGGCGAGTTTCGCGGGGCCGAAGCGCTCTCCGAAGATCAGCGCGGACAGGATGCCGGAGGCGACCGGCACCAGCAGGCTGAAGGAGGTGGCGGCGGCGAGCCCACGGCGGGCGATGCCCCAGTTCCACAACTGGTAGGCGATGTAGACCGGGAAGATCGCCATGTAGACGACGGCGGCCCAGCCCGCGCCGGAAATCCCGCCCCAATTCTCGCGCATCGAGGACGGGATGGCGACGAGGAAAAGCGGGATGCTGCCGAGCACGATGGTCCACGCCGAGAAAGTGTCGGCGGGATAGCGGGCGACGAGCGGCCGGGCCAACACGCCGTAGGCGGCGAACGCCACGGCGGCGGCGATGCTGAGCAGGTCGCCGGCAAGAGAGCCGCTGTCGCCGCCGCGCTTCTCCCAGAGGAAGATGGCCGCGCCGAAGGCCGCCACGGCCAGTCCCAGCCACGCCTGCCGGGGGTGGGGCTCGCCCATCAGCGAGGTCATCACCACCGAGAAGAGCGGGACCATCGCGACGAGCAGCGAACTGGAGAAGGGGGAGGTCCGTTCCAGCCCCATGACGAAAAAGAGCTGGTAGAGGGTGTAGCCGGTGAAGGCGACGGCCAGCAGCCGCGGCAGGTCCTCCCGGCGGATCAGCCGTTCCGGGCCGCGCCGCCGCAGCAGCATGACGCCGCCCGCGAGCAGGCACATGATGGCGAAGCGGGCGGCGATGTAGGGCAGCGCGGACATCTGGGCGAAGATGGCCTTGCTGACGATGAAGGTCGATGACCAGAGCAGCACGACGAGAAAGAGCGCGCCCTCCACGAGCAGGCCGCCGCCGCCAGTGCCGCCGCTGCCGGTGTCGCCGGGCGCCGGCGCGCGCCATTCCTGTAGGTCCTGCGAGGCGGGTTCCGGGCCGTCGAGGAAGTCGTCGAGGGGTTCGCTCACGGATGCCTCGCGGCGTGGCGGCGGGTCCGTCAGCCCGGCGACATGTGGACGCTGGTGGCCGCGCCGAGGTGGCGTTCGACCAGCCCGGCGAGATCATCGCACGCCGCCCGTGCCGCCGCCGCGCCGCCGGGCGTGACCGACTCGATGACCAGCACCGCATCGGTGGTGGCGGGGGTGAGCCGGGTGCGGTCCGCCTCCCGCCAGTTGAAGCAGCGGCAGACGATGCCGGCGTCGTCGCGCCAGACGACCTCGCCGGGGATGGCCGGTTGATCCTCGGCCGAGCCGATGGTGAAGAAGGACTCGCCGCCCGCCGCGCGGGTGAGGCGCAGCGGTCCCTCGATGGCGGCGAGATCCTCCCCGCCGACCGGGACGCGATGGCGCAGGGAGACCGTGTTGTAGAGATCGACGAGCGGGTTGACGCCGCCGAGCCTGCCGCTGGCCGCCGAGCGCAGCATCGCCTCGATGGAGGACCGGAACTTCGAGGGCTTGACCCCGAAGGCGGCGTAGGCGGCGCGCCACGGGGCGATTTCCGGGAGGGCGGCGAAGTCCTCCACCCCGGCGGCGCGGGCGGCGGCGGCCGCGATTTCGGCGGCGAGCAGGTCGTCGCAGGCGGGGCAGGGCGAGGCGTTGTCGAGGCCCCGCGCAACGAGGACGGCCACCGCCACCTCGGGGAACAGATCGCGCACGGACTGGTCGATGGACACGGTCGGGTCGGGGTGGGACATGTTGGAGGCCTCTCCTTTCAGTTGGTCGAGGAGAGCATGTCCGATCCCGCGGTGCGCAGCAACCGGGATGGCGTGCGGCCGGCCCATGGCGGGCCGGCCGCGCCGGCTCAGGCCTGCGGCGCCGTTGGAACGTAGTCGAGGGGCGCTCCCGGCGGGATGAGCGGTTCGCGAGCGACGCTCTCCTGGAACTCGCGGAGGAGCCGCGAGAAGTGGGCGATCACCCACGTGTGCATGTGCGGGTAGTCGGCGGGCTCGCGCTCCTTCGGATCGCGCAGGAGGTTGATGATGCGGGGGTTGGCGAATGGCGCCGCCGTGTCGAAGAAGTACTTCTGGTCGATGGAGACGGTCTTGAAGTTCTGCCACTTCACGCCGTAGAGCTTTTCGCCGTTCCAGAACAGGAAGCCTTCGCGGTTTGAAGTCTCCTGCTGGCCCCGGAAGAATGGACCCTGGTCCTTGCCGTCGATCACCCGGTCGGCGGGAACCTCCGCGCCGGCCATCGTCAGCAAGGTGGTAAACATGTCGGTCATGTGGACGATCTCGTTGCTCACCCGGCCCGCCGGAATCTCGGCAGGCCAGCGGATCAGGCACGGCGTGCGAAGCGCCCCCTCCATGCCGGTGAAATAGGATCCCTCCCAGAAACCGGCGGTGCCACGCCAGAGCAGGGCGTCTTCCGGGCCATTGTCGCCGGCGAACACGACGATGGTGTCGGCGGCGAGTTCGAGCTCATCGAGCAGATCGAGGAGGCGGCCGAAGTCGGCGTCCATCTCCATCGCGCAGTCGGCGAAATCGCCTGCTCCGCTGACACCGGCGAACTCCGCGCGGGGAATGGTCGGCAGGTGCAGCATGGAGTGATTGAAGTAGATGTAAAACGGCCGGTCCTCGGCCGCGCTGCGGCGGATGAACGCCTCGGCGCGGTCCAGATACTCGAGGTCGATGTTGCGGCGGACCTCCATGTCGAGGCGTGCGCCGAACCGAACCTCTTCCCCCTTGCGCGCTTCGATGATGAAGGATTCGGGATCGCGCCCGGGCTGGTAGAAGGGATCATCGGGCCAGAGGCACTCGTCGTAGGTGTGCGGGATGCCGTACCACTCGTCAAAGCCGTGGTCGGTGGGAAACCGGCCCGCATCGGTCCCGATGTGCCATTTTCCGTAGCAGGCGGTGGCGTATCCGGCATCCGACAGGATGTCGCCCATCGTCCTCTCCCAGGCGACGATCCCGCCTTCGGCCCCCGCCAGTTGCACGGAACCGTTGCCGGACCTGATGGCGTACCGGCCGGTCATCAGCGCCGAGCGGCTCGGCGTGCACTGCGCCTCGGGCGCGAAGTTGAGCAACTGCATCCCCTCGGCGGCGAAACCGTCGATGCGAGGGGTTGGCGCGCCCCGCAGCACGCCGCCGCCGTAGCATCCGAGTTCGCCCCAGCCAAGGTTGTCGATCTGGACATAAAGGATGTTCGGTTGCCTCGCTGACCTGCCGGGGCGTTCGGCGCCCGGTGCTGTCATGGACGATGCGTGCAACACGTCGGTTCCCCTCGCTGCGTCGGCCGCGTGTTGCGCTGGGAGCCAGTCCCCCGACGACCTCGCGCGCCTCATCGACTGTGGAACGCTGCCACTCTGCTGTCCAGATCCCGGGGAGGGGTTTTCGGGGGATGAGGTGTATGGAATTTCAGGGCAGGTGAAAACCCGTTCCGGGCGGCCCTGCCGGGCGGTGGCACGGTGAGCCGCCCGCTACCCGGCGGGCGCGATGCGCGGTGGCATACTTCGCGGGTTGACGTACTTGGGCTGTTTCAGCCGACCGGAGGTCCCTGACGCACGATGAGCGATGCCACGCCGCAGACCAGCGGCCCGAATCCCCTCTGCGAGATCGGCCGCACCCACTCGCGGGACAAGCACCGGATGAAGCCGCTCGACGGCCACGCCGGGGTGTGGGAGTGCCCGCGCCACGAGATCTATGCCCGCATCCTGCCGCTGGAGGAGGCGGAGGCCCTCGACCGCGGCGATGCCTACGCGATGCACGATGGCCGCACCGGGGTCATCGTGCGGCTCGGCGACGAGCGCGGCGGCGGGCAGGTGGTGTACTACCGGTTCGAGGGGTGATCCGGGGGCGCGGGGGGCAGGCTGGCGTCCCGGCCGCCCCGTCCCCGCCTCCCTTCCGGCGGATTCGGGGCTGTTCGCGCCGGGGATGCCGCGGCGCGCCGCCGGTCGCGCCGCTGCCCCGGACGGCGGGCGGCGTCGAGGTGCGGGCCAATGCGTGACTCCCCCGCTCCGCCGGTCCGGTTTTGCGCGGAGTTCACGCACCACGCGTGGACGCGGGGCGATCCAGCCGCCGCCCCTGCCGCGACCCTCGCCGCCGCCGCCGCCGCGGACGCGGCCGGGATCGACGCCATCTGGGTCAACGAGGACCCCGAGGGCTGGGATGCCTTCGCCGTGCTCGGCGCGATCGCCGCGCGGACGTCCGGCGCGTGGCTGGGCCCGTCGGTCACCAACCCCTACCTGCGCCACCCGAACCTGACCGCGGCCTCGGTGGCCACGCTGGACCGGCTCTCCGGCGGGCGGGCGGTGCTCGGGCTGGGACGGGGGCAGCCGGAGTGGTACGAGCGGGGTCTCGGCATGGCGCGGGGCGCGCCGTTCGCCCGGCTCGAGGAGACGGTCGCGCTGGTGCGGGCGTGGCAGGATGCCGCCGGCGGCCACCGCGTCGCAGCGCCGGCGGACGCCGAGTTCCCGGTGCGCGGCTGGGAGCGGCAACTGCACCCGCTGCGCCCGTTCCCGCCGGTCCTCGTCGCGGCGGCGGGGCCGCGGGCGCTCGCGCTGGCGGGGAGGCTCGCCGATGGCGCGATCTTCAACGGCCTGACCTCGGACGAGGCGCTCGCCGCCATGATTCCCGCGGTCCGCGCGGCCGCCGCGGTCGCCGGGCGCGATCCGTCGCGGCTCTGGTTCGTGCTGCGAACGGCGGCGACGGTCACCGCCGATCCGGAGGCGGTCCTGCGCCGGGAGAAAACGCTGTTCGCGCTGGTGAACGCCCTGCCGGGGATGGATGCGCTGGTCCATGCGCCGGGATACGACGTGGCCGGGTTGCTGGCCGAGGTTCGGCGGGCGCTACGGACCGACCACCTGCTGGCCGAGGGCCGCGCCTTCCCGGACCTGCGGCGAGGCGATCTTGCCGCCGCCCGCGCCGCCATCCCCGACGGCCTGATCCACCGACTGGCGATGGCGGGAGACGCCGCGTTTGTCCGGCGGCGGATCGCGGCCGTCGCGGCGCTCGGGGTGACCCATGTGACGCTCGCCGCGCCAGCGGAGGCGGCGGACCCGGCCGCATGGCGCGCCGCGCTGGCCACGCTGCGCCCGGACTGACGCGGCCGCTCGCGGGGCTGATGCAGGGCCGAAACGGCTCCGGCGTACCCTCCGGACGCCTGCGCGAGCCCAATCCCCCCCTATGGACCCTCAGCCCCGGCCCGTTTCGGGATCGGCCGGTTCCGACCCCGGCGGCTACCGCCCCCCATGCACGGACTGGCGGCATTTCCCGTTGATTCCGACGCAAAGCCCCGCTCCCGTGCGCAGGGAGAGGGGTTTGGGGTAAGGGCGGACGGCCGGACCCGATCGGTCGGTCCGGGGATGAGACCTGTGGACGCGGCGCTGTTGCCCGGTCAGCGGGAGAAATCGGGATTGGCCAGCAGGTCGTTGGTGAAGGCGTCTCCGGTGAGAAGCGGCGGAGGGCTGCCGCCTGGCGCTGTCGCGCGCCCGACGACCCAGGCCCCCACCTCGCGGTCGAGCGCGGCGGCGAGCGGGCGGAACCCGGCGGGATTCTCCGGCCATCCGGCGGAAAAGCGGGTGGCGAGGGCGGCGGGGGCGTCGTTGGCCTCCGCCGAATGGAGCAGGCTGGAGAGGCCGGGGA
>JBJTKE010000691.1:0-2725 GCA_046096285.1 Chloroflexota bacterium | reverse complement strand
GTGAACCCCTGGTTCCCCTGCGCCCCCGTATGCCCCTGCGCACCCTGCGGCCCGGTCGGACCGGTGTGCCCTTGCGTGCCCTGCGGCCCGGTGAAGCCTTGAGAACCGCTTGCTCCCTGCGAACCGGTCGCGCCCTGGGGGCCGTCAGCACCCAGAGGACCGGTGAAGCCCTGCGAGCCGGTCCCTCCCTGCGGTCCGGTCACGGTGCTTGCCGCTCCGGTGTCACCCTGCGGACCAACGCCGCCCTGCGAACCCGTCGGACCCGTGGGACCGGTGAACGCCTCGGCCGTTCCCGCGGGGCCGGTCGGGCCTTCGAGACCCTGCGCACCGGCCGCGCCCTGGGCCCCTCGCGGGCCGGTGGGGCCGGTGGGCTCCGGCGCGGCGCCGCGGGTGCAGATGCCCTTGGCGCAGGTCAGCCCCCTGCAGCACTGGCTGGTGGAGGTGCAGGCGTTCTTGACGAGGATGCAGCGGCACCGCTTGTTCGCGCAGCGGTTGGTGCAGCAGTCGCTGTTCTTGGAACAGGTGTTGTCCTTGACCCTGCCGTCGCCGCAGGGGCCCTGGATGCTCGGGTTGTCTTCGGCCTGCGCCGGAGCGGATGCGCCCGGCTGCGACTTGCCCTTGCCGCTGCCCTTCTGGCGGCCGGGCTTGCTGCCGCCAGCCTCCTTCGCGCTCCCGGAGGACGCCATGCCAAGCGCACCGAGCGCGGCGACGAGCCCCGCCACGCTGGCCTTCATGCCGCTCCGCCGGTCGAGCGCCGAACTCATCGCCACCGAGATCTGATCGAGTTTCCGGTCGTCCACCTGGGCCTCCCCGTTGCGTGGTGTCTGCCGTGACCGCCCGGCGCTCCGGGACGGAATAACTCCGGATAATGTCCGGTTGTCCCGCCACCGGGCAGAAACAGCCGAGTCAACCGGCATCGTCAACCCGGCTGGCGGGCTGCGCAACAATCCGGGCCGAATTTGGGGCCAAAGTCCCATGCGTTCAGGTATCGACCCCGCCGGCGCTGGCGAGCCACCACGCTGAACGAGTGAGACAGGAGCGGGCGCAATCGCCCGCTCCCGTCGCTCCCCACTCGAGGACCTGCTCCGCCTGCAACCTGCGGCCTGCAGCCTGTGGCCTGTGGCCTGTGGCCGATCAGGCGTCGAGCCGGGCCTTGAGCATGGCCACCTCGGTTTGCAGCCGCTCCACGTCCTCGACGTGCCGCGCCGCCAGTTGCTGGATGGCCCGGATCATCGGCGCGATGAACTCCGGATAGGCCAGCGACTGCCGGTCCTCTCCGCCGTTGACCGTTCCATCTTGGAAGCCGCCGAACGCGAACCCGTGATCGGCGAGCAACCCGGCGACCTCCTGCGCGATCAGGCCATGATGGAACCGCTCCCGCTTCCTCGTGCCGTCATGGGAGAGGTTGGCCAGCTTGATGGCCTCGGTCCATTCCGCGAAGGCCTGCTCGTAGGCAGCCCGCGCCGCCTGGCTCGCCCCGGGTCCGGGATTCGCCGGCGCGGCAGGCCGGTAGTCCTCCCGGAAGTCATAGCGGTAATCCACGGGGCGCAGCGCAAGGATGAAATCCAGCCCGAGCACGGTGTCCCGCACATCGGCCTTGTCGCGCACGTCCGACGGCGTGGGCACGAAGTTGTTGGCCCGGACCACCGTGTCGGTCGTGCCGAGCTGGATCACGTCGGGATCGCTCACCAGCGCGTTCCGCCCGATTGCCACCGAGCCGACGCCGAGGCTCAGCACCTGCGACGACGACCCCAGCGCGACGCCGTGATCCGCGCCGACCGCGCTGTTCGGCCCCACCGATGTGGCGTAGCTCGCGCTGGCGGTCGCGGAGACGCCGAAGGCGGTCGAGTAGTCCTCGCCTTCCGCAACCACGACCTGGTAGCCGACGCCGGTGTTGAACTGGCCGGTCGCCACGTCGAGCAGGGACTGGAAGCCGACGGCGACGTTGCTGCCGCCGGAGGTGTTGTTGAACAGCGCCTGGTTGCCAATCGACACGTTGTTGCTGCCGCTGGTGTTCTTGGTCAGCGCCCGCCGGCCCAGCGCGACGTTGAAGCCGCCATTGACGTTGGCTTTCAGCGCCTCGGAGCCGATCCCGGTGTTGTTGGACCCGGTGGTGTTCGCCGACCCCGCGGTCTTGCCGAACCACGTGTTGTCCAGGTTGTCCGCGCTGATTCGCGCCAGTTCGAGGTTGTTGCTGTCCCGCAGCAGCATCAGCGGACCGGTCTGCGAGTTGACGCCCTTGAAGATCGCGGCGGGATCGCTCGCGGTCGACGGGGTGAAGGTCTTGTCCCGGACGACCTGCGCGCCCGTCGTGGTCTCGTAGGTTCCATCGAGGTTCGGCGCGGAGAGCGTACGGGTCGTGTTGGCCGCGATCGCCGAGATGTCGAACTGGAGCACCTTCCCGGTCGGCGCGACGATCCGGAAGTCCGAGGCGTTGACCACGTTCGGACCCGCCGGTCCGGTGTTCCCGGTCGCTCCAGTGAATCCCTGCGTGCCCTGCGGTCCCGTGCTCCCCGTGTGCCCCTGCGGACCCGTGCTCCCGGTGCTCCCCGTGTGCCCCTGCGGCCCCGTGCTCCCCGTGAACCCCTGCGGCCCGGTGCTGCCCGTGAATCCCTGCGGCCCGGTGCTGCCCGTGAACCCCTGCGGACCCGTGCTCCCCGTGGGCCCCTGCGGACCCGTGCTCGCCGTCTGGCCCTGCGGACCCGTGCTGCCCGGAGGCCCCGGC
>JBJTKE010000690.1:0-2261 GCA_046096285.1 Chloroflexota bacterium | reverse complement strand
TGGACGCCTTCGTCGAGATCGGACTAGGCTACCTGAGCCTCGACCGGCCGGCGACCACGCTCTCCGGCGGAGAATCCCAGCGCGCCCGGATGATCCGTCATGTCGGCTCGCCGCTGACCGATGTGACCTACGTGTTCGACGAACCGACCGTGGGGCTCCATCCGCACGATGTTCAGCGCATGATCGGCCTGCTCCGCCGGTTGCGCGACAAGGGCAACACCGTGCTGGTGGTGGAGCACGAACCGGAGATCATCGCGATCGCCGATCACGTGGTGGACCTCGGGCCGGGCGCCGGCGCGCGCGGCGGCGAGATCGTGTTCGCCGGGAGCGTCGAAGGACTGCGGGCAAGCGGCACGCTGACCGGACGCCGCCTCGACGACCGGGCCGCCTTCAGGCCGGCACTGCGAAAGCGCTCCGGGGTGCTGGAGATCCGGGGCGCGTCGACTCACAACCTGCAGCAGGTCGACGTTGACCTCCCGCTGGGGGTGCTGGTCGCGGTGACCGGGGTGGCGGGATCGGGCAAGAGTTCGCTGGTGCACGGGTCGGTGGCCGGACGGGACGACGTGGTCGTGGTGGATCAGGCGCCCATTCGCGGGTCCCGCCGCAGCAGCCCGGCCACCTACACCGACCTGCTCGACCCGATCCGCAAGGCGTTCGCGAAAGCCAACGGGGTGAAGCCTGCCCTGTTCAGCGCGAACTCGGAGGGGGCCTGCCCGGCCTGCAACGGGTCGGGGGAAATCACGACCGACCTCGGGATGATGGCCTCGGTGTCCACCCCCTGCGAGGACTGCGCGGGCACGGGGTTCCAGGCGTCGGTGCTCGAGTACCGTCTGGCCGGGCGGAACATCAGCGAGGTGCTGGCCATGCCGGTCGCCGAGGCGCGCGAGTTCTTCGGGACCGGGGAGGCGCGAACGCCAGCGGCGGCGGCAATCCTCGACCGCCTTGACGACGTCGGACTCGGCTACCTCGCGATCAGGCAACCGCTGACCACCCTCTCCGGCGGCGAGCGGCAACGGCTGAAACTGGCCGCGCAACTCGCCGGCAGGGGGACCATCTACGTGCTCGACGAACCCACCGCCGGGCTGCACCTGGCGGACGTGGGGCAATTGCTCGCACTGCTGGACCGGATGGTCGATTCCGGCAAGTCGGTGATCGTGATCGAGCATCACCTGGCGGTGATGGCGCACGCGGACTGGATCATCGACCTCGGGCCGGGGGCCGGGCACGCGGGCGGCCGGGTCGTTTTCGAGGGCACGCCGGCCGCGCTCGCCGGGGCACGCTCGACCCTCACCGGGCAGCATCTGGCCGCGTTTGTCGGGGCGTAGCGGCCCCGGCCGCCGCGCCGCGGCGGCCGTTTGCGGATAACCGGCGGCTAGGAGGCCCCGTAGAGCAGCGCCGTAAGGGCGTAGATCGCCGGGGTCTGCTCGAGCGCGGAGACGCTGACGAACTCGTTCGGGCCGTGGGCGAGCGGCAACATGCCCGGCCCCCAGGCGGCAAGCGTGGGGATGCCGCCAATCCCGTGTAAGGCGGAGGCGTCTGTTGCGCCGGGGAACGGGCCGAGCGGCACATCCACCCCGAGGATCTGGCCGGAAGCCTCGCGGATGGCGGCGACCATGGGGTGGTCGGCGGGGACCTCGGTGGGAGCGATCCAGCCGAGCCCGTCGTGGAATTCCCAGGTTACGGTGGCCCCCGGGACCTCGGGCCTGATGCGCGCGAGCGCGGCCTCGATGTCCTCGGCCAGCACCTGCTGCGTCATGCCGGGGGTGGTGCGGATGTCGGACCAGATTTCGCCGTGCCCGGCCAGCACGCCGTAGCCGACGCCGCCGAATGCCCGGACGCCGATGTTCACGGTGGGGCCGTTCGGGCAGAGCGGGTGCGCCGGGAAGCGTGGGTGGAGTTCCCGCCGCAGCCCGGTGATCACCTTCGCCATGGCCTCGACGGCGCTGACGGTCGGCATCTGGTCGGAGATCGAGGAGTGCGTCTGGGTGCCGCCGACGATGACCCGGAAGCCGGAAAAGCCGCGGGAGACGGTGCGGATCGCCTCCCAGTCCTCATGGACCCCCGCCGGTTCGCCGAGCAGGATGGCGTCGGCCTCGATGGCGCCGATCTCGGTGAGGTGCTTCGCGCCAAATCGGCTGCCATATTCCTCATCCGCCGTGAAGACCAGCGAGAGGGAGCCCGCCGCCCGGTCGGCCACCGAGGCGAAGGCCGCCCCGGCCAGCACCATCGCCGCGCAGGCGCCCTTCATGTCGGTGGAGCCG
>JBJTKE010000689.1:0-2465 GCA_046096285.1 Chloroflexota bacterium | reverse complement strand
ATCAGGCTCTGCCCGGTGATGAACCCGGCCTCTGGCAGGCAGAAGAAGGCCACGGCGGCCGCGATGTCCATGCCCGAGCCGACCCGGCCCACGGTCACGAACGGGGCGATCTTCTCCCACATGCCCTCTGGTTCCGAGGCCTGCGGGCGGTCCCCGATCGGGCCGGGAACCACGCAGTTGACCGTGATCCCGTGCGGTCCGAGTTCCCAGCCCATGTTCCTGGTCATCGCCTCCACCGCGGCCTTGGCGGCGTCGTAGACCGCGGCGTCGGCGTGGGCGAGGGGGGCGCCGATGGGCGAGGGGGTCACGATCCGGCCCCGGATTCCCGCCCCGATCATGTGCCGCGCCGCGTGCTGGGCGAGGATGTACGGCGACCGGAAGTTCACGTTCACCTGGTACTCGAAATTGGCGTCCGAGACATCCCAGAAATGCTCCCGGATCGACATGCCGGCGTTGTTCACGAGGATGTCCAGTTCTCGCACCGCGGCGAGCGTCTCGTCCGCGAGGCGGTGCGCGTCCTCCACCCGGGAGAGGTCGGCCGCCAGCGGCAGCGCCGCGACCCCGGTGGCCTCGAGTTCGGTGGCCGCGCGCCGGGCGTCCTTGAGGCTCCTCCCGTGGACGATCAGATTGCAGCCTTCGCTGGCCAGCCGCGTCGCGATGTCCCGCCCGATGCCGCGGGTGCTTCCCGTGATCAGCGCCGTTTTGCCCGCCAACCGTCCGCCCGCCATGCCAGTCCTTCCCATCCGGTGACATCCATCGCGCGCCGTCCGCGCCCGCTGCCGATTATCATGGTCGCGTGACGAGTTGGAAACCGCGCCGCGCGCGATCCGGGAGTTTCCGCCCATGACCGACCGCCCCAGCCTGCGCGAGCGTCAGGCTCCGCTCAAGGCCCGTTACGAGGCCGGGTCGGCCTCGGCCCGGATCACCTTTCGCATCGAGAGCCGCACCCCGGGCCACGATGATCCGACCCGCGTGCTGGTCGGCACCGGGGGGGCGCCGGGCGGGGAGTGGCCGGTTGGAGCCCATCCCTTCGCTGGCGGCGACGGCGATCTGCCCTGTTCCGGCGACCTGTTGCTGGCGTCGCTCGCCGCCTGCCAGGAAATCACGGTGCGGATGGTCGCCGCCGCGATGGGCATCACCCTGCGCGAACTCGACGTCACCGTGGAAGGGGACATGGATTTCCGCGGCACCATGGGCATCGATCCCGATGCGCCTGTCGGCTACTCCGCGATCCGGACGCGGATCAGGATCGACGCCGATGCCCCGGCCGAGCGCCTGGAGCGGCTCGCCCAGCGCGCCGAGAAGTACTGCGTGGTGGCATCGACCCTCCGGCAGTCGCCGGAGATGACGCTGGAAATCGAGGCGGCGCCAGCGGCGGCCGGGAGCGAGTAGGACCATGCCGAGGAAGCAGCGATCGACGCACCCGGGCGGGCCAGCCTCCGCGAATGGGCACGCCGCCAACGGCGGCCCTCCCGGAGCCGACGAGTTCGACGTCATGGGCGAAGATGACCGCATCTTCGGGTTCGACACGCTGGCCGTCCATGCGGGCCAGCGTCCCGACCCCGCCACCGGCGCCCGGGCCATGCCCATCTTCCAGACCACCAGCTATGTCTTCGAGGACACCGACCACGCCGCCGAGCTGTTCGCGCTGCAGCGGTTCGGAAACATCTACAGCCGGATCATGAACCCGACGACCGCCGCCTTCGAGGAGCGGGTTGCCGCGCTCGAGGGCGGCATCGGGGCGCTTGCGGTCTCCTCCGGCCATGCCGCCCAGTTCATCGCGCTCGCCACCCTGCTCGGGCCCGGGGATCAGATCGTTGCCTCCAACGCGCTCTACGGCGGCACCTACACCCAACTCGACATCACCCTGCGCCGCTGGGGCGTGGACACGGTCTTCGTCAACCCGGACGACCCGGAGAACTTCCGGCGGGCGGTGACGGACAGAACGCGGGTTATCTACGGCGAGACCATTGGCAACCCGCGGGCGAACGTGCTCGACATCGAGGCCGTCGCCGCGATCGCCCGCGAGGCCGGCGTGCCGCTCATGATCGACAACACCTTCGGCACTCCCTATCTGTGCCGCCCGATCGAGTTCGGGGCCGACATCGTGGTCCAGTCCGCGACCAAGTTCATCGGCGGCCACGGCACGGCCATCGGCGGCATCATCGTGGAGTCCGGGCGATTCGACTGGAACAACGGCAAGTTCCCGGGCATGACCGAGCCGTCGCCGGGCTATCACGGCATCGTTTTCGCCGAGACCTTCGGGGAGTACGGCTACCTCATGAAGGCGCGGGTCGAGAACCTGCGCGATCTGGGACCCGCGCTGTCCCCGTTCAACAGCTTCCTGAACCTGCCGGAGGGGGCGCTGGCGCGCCTCGCGATCGTGCCGCTGCTGGCATGGTGGGCGATGGTCTCGCTGGCGCTGCTCCGGGGCAACATCGGGGACAGCGACGGAGAGTGACGCC
>JBJTKE010000688.1:0-5732 GCA_046096285.1 Chloroflexota bacterium | reverse complement strand
CAGCCAGCCTGCGGCGCGGGCGACTTCCACGGCGGTGCGGCGGTCGCCGACGCCGAGTTTGCGGTAGACCTGGACGGCGTGATCGCGGACGGTGAGGGCGGAGATGCCGAGTTCGGCGGCGATCTCCTGGGTGGTGCGGGCGTCGGCCATGCGGGCGAGGATGGCCGTCTCCCGCGGGGTGAGCGGGCTGGGAGAGGCCCCGGGCGCCGGAACGTCGGCGGCGGCGGCGGCGGCGGACGGCGCGAAACCGGCCGCCCCGCCGGGGTGGCCGAGGGCGGACAGCACCGCAGCGGCGCGGGGGGCCAGGTCGCGGCGGGGATCGGCGGCGATGGCAGCGAGAACGTCGAGCGCGGCGGGGCCGGCGTCGGCGAAGCGGCGGACGGCGTGGCCGGGCTCGATGGCGAGGGCCTCCTCCATGGCGGCGAGGGCTGCGGCGGGGTTTCCGTCGAGGGTGTGGGCGGCAGCGATGAGGGGCAGCACGCGGCCGTAGTGGAAGCGGATGTTGCTGGCCTTCGCGCGGTCGTGGACGAGCGCGAGGGCGGCGAGGGCGCGGGCGGGATCGCCCGGGGCATTGCGGGCGATCCAGACGCGGGCCTGGATGGCGGGAATGCGGTCCTCGACGACGAGGAGGCCGGGGGCGAGGGCGACCGGGGCGAGATCGGCCCAGCGGCCGGCGCGGGGGATGTCGCCGGCGGCGAGGTCGATGAGGGCATGCATGGCGTCGGCGTCGGGCATGAGGGCGGCCGCGCCGGCGAGATCGAGGCGGCTGCGGTCGGCGGCAATGACGGCGCGGGCCTCGGCGGTGCAGCCGCGGGCGATGAAGGTGCGGGCGAGCGTCTGGGCGTTGACGTGGCGGGTGGAAACGATGACCGGGCCGGGGTCCTCGAGGCTCTCGCGGGCAACCTCGGCCGCGCCGTCGAGGTCGCCGGATTCGTAGAGGGCGCGGGCGAGGACGGCGCGGGACCAGGAGCGGACGCGGGCGTGGGTGGAGGCGCGAACGGCCGCGGCGGCGTGCAGGCAGGCCTGCCGGAGGTCGAAATCCATCATGTCCATGACGGCGAGGGCGAAGCGGACGTCGGCAGCGGCCTCGGGATCCTGGGCGCCCGCGGCCTCGTCGATGGCGGCGAGCAGGGCGCGGCCTTCGGCGGAGCGATCGCCCGGTATATAGATGAAGGGGGCGAAGTGGAGCAGGTCGCCGCGGAGGCGGCCGCCGACGCGGGAATCGGTGAAGAGTGACTCGATCTCCGGGCCGACGGAGGGGAGATCGCCGGTCATGTTGGCCATGAAGCCGCGGCTGAGGGTGAGTTCGAAGCGGAGGGGATCGAGGGCGGGGTCGGCCCGGTCCGGGTCCTGGCGGGCGAGGGCGGCGGCGGCGCGCTCGATGGCGGGCCCGGCGCCGGGGTTGAAGCGGATGATGAAATCGCGGGCGCGGGCCACGAGCAGGGCGGGGTGCTGGTCGAGGACCTCGGGGGGCAGGCGGTCCATCCAGCCGGTGGGCTGGTAGATGGAGCGGTCGAGCCAGCCCGCGGCGTGCTCGGCGAGGAGGGCGGCGGCGCGGGCGTGGTCGCCGGAGCGGAAGGCGTGATCGACGGCCTCCTCGACCATGCCGGCGGCGGCGAACCACTCGGCGGCGCGGCGGTGGCTCTCCTGGCGGTCGGGCTCGGGAACCTCCGCGAGGAGGGCGTCGCGCAGGAGGGGGTGGATGCGCCACCACGCGCCGGCGTCGTCGAGGCGGGTGGTGAACAGGCCGCGGCGCTCGGCTTCCGCGAGCAGGGCCGCGGCGGCGGCGCTGGCACGGCCGGTCATGGCGGCGGCAAGGGCGGGGCTGACCCGCTCGGCAGGGGCGACGCCTTCGAGAAAGGCGACCAGGTCCCGGGGCTGGCCGGCGAGGACGCTGGCGCGGAGGAAGGACCGGGACGGGAGGGGGTCCCGCGGGAGCGCGGCAGCGGCGCCTGTGCCGTTGGTTGCGCCTGCGCCGTTGGTGGAGGCGACGCCGAGGGCGCGGATGCCGGCGGCCCAGCCATCGGTGCGGCGGATGACCTCCTCCACCGGGAGGGAGGCGGCGGGGTCGAGGATGGAGGCGGCCTCGGCGGCGGCGAAGCGGAGGGCGTCCGCGCCGATGGCGGCGGCCTGGGCGCGCCAGCGGAGTTCGGCGGCCTCGGGCAGGTCGGCGGCGGCGCGGCCAGCGAGGACAAGGCGCAGCACCGGCGAGGGGAAGCGGAGAAGTGCGCCGATCACCCGCTCGGGGAGCGACCCGGCGAGCAGGTGGACGTCGTCGAGGATGAGCACGAGGGGCGCGGGCAGGTCGAGCAGGCCGTCGGCGACGAGGTCGGCGATGGTGTCCGGGTCGAGGGGGCGAGCGCCGGCGAGCAGGAGATCGAGGGCGGGCAGGGCGCCCGGAGCGGCCTGGCGGATGGCGGCGACGAGGTGGGCGGCGAAGCGGGCGAGATCGGCGTCGGCGGGGTCGAGGGTGAGCCAGGCGACGGGGCGGGCGGCGGCGTTCTCGCGGGCCCAGGAGGCGAGGAGGGTGGTCTTGCCGTAGCCGGCGGGGGCGATGACCTCGACGAGGGGATGGCGGGCGGCGGCATCGAGGAGGGCTGAGAGACGGGCGCGCCGGGAGAACCCCGGGGCCACCGGGGGGATGGCGACCTTGATCCGGCGAACGTAGCCGGAGGCCGGACGCTCGTCCGCGGGGGACGGGCGGCGGCCGTTGGCCGGGGATTCCGCGCCGCGCAGCATGGCACTCCCGGGGCGGCGCGCCTCCCACTCGCGACGGCTGCCCGTGCGTGGCGCCCCCCGGCGGCAGTATGCCACGGCACGTGGCACACATGGCATGGCAGTGTGCGGACATCCTCCACCCGGCGGCGCGCGCTCACCCCGGCGCGCCAGCCTCCCGGGCGGGGAGGCGGGCGCGGGGCGGGCGGCCCTCCGTCAGGCGAGGACGCAGGCGGGGTTGTTGCCTTCGTCGTACTGGTAGTAGTTGGCGCAGGGAGCACCGGTGTTGCCGATGACGATGAACGCCGCGACGCCGCTGATGGTCGTCAGCCCGGAATACTGGTAGATGCCGCCGCCTGGCCCGGTCGCGGTGTTGCCGGTGATCCGGACGTCGGGGGAATCGATGAAGAGTCCGGTGGAATCGATGATGCGCACGCCGCCGGCAAACCCGCTTGCGATGTTGCCGGAGATGCGGGCGTTGCCGAGGAGGGCGGCGCTGCATCCCGAGCCGACATCCAGGCCCGCGCCATTGATGCTCGCGAGGTTGCCGGAGATGCTGGCGTCGTCCGTGATGGTCACGCTGGTGCTGCCGGTGACGTTGATGCCGGCGCCCCACTCGGCGGCGTTGCCGAGGACCTGCGCATTGCCGCGCAGGGTGATGAACGAGGCGCCCGTGGCGGAGATCCCGCCGCCGAAGACGGGGTAGGGAAATCCGTCCGGCCGGGTGACGACGTTGGCGCGGGAGGGGTCGGCGTCGCCGATGACCACGTTGTCGGTGCAGGCAGGGTTGGCGGTGCGGTCGCATCCGGCCAGCAGCGCGCCGCTGTGGTAGACCAGCACGCCTCCGCCGTTTTGCTCATGCCGTGCGCCGCGCACCACGGTGTCGCCGATCAGCCAGACCGTCGCGCCAGCGCCGACAAAGATGCCGCCGCCCAGCGGAAACGCGGCGTTGCCGACGACCGAGATGGAATCAAGCGTCAGGAGAAACCCCCCGCCGCGGGGGCGCCGGGACCCGGAGCGCTCGAAATCCGGGGCTGTTCCCAGCGAGATGACCCTGCCCTGCCCCTCGGAATACAACGTCGACGACGTCGGCGGGGAAGCGTTGGTGAGGATCACCTCGCCCGAGACGCCGCACCGCGCCAGCGTGACGCTCTTCACGATGACGTAGTCGCCGACGTAGGTCCCGGGCGCGATGGTGATCACCGCATTGGCGGGCTCCCCGGCGATGGCGGCGAGCACGGTGGTGTAGGGGCAGCCCCTGGCGCAGACGGTGCAGGTCTGCGCCGGGACCGGCGCGCCGCAGATGCCGCCGATGCAGACCATTTGCTGGTCGCCGCGGCGGCAGCAGTTCCTGTCGGCCTTGCAGGCGCCGCCGCGGCGGACGCACCGGCAGCGGCCGATGCCGTCCCGGTTCTTCTCGCCCGGTTTCGGCTCGCAAATGCCCGTGCAGCACTCGGAGTTCCTCGTGCAGAGGTTGTCCTTGCGGCGAAGGTTGCCGCAGGGGCCCTCCGGCCCGGGGGTACGCCCGCGCCCACGCCCGCGCCGGGCGTCGGCGTCGGCATCGGCCACCGCGACCGCTCCGGCCCCTGCCCCGAGCAGGATGCCGAGGGCCGCGCCGAGGCCCCTGCGCCGGGAGAGCGCCGCGCCGAGCGCGCGGGATGCGGAGTCGAATCGTGGTGCGTCCATCTCAACCCTCCATGCGCTGACGGGAACGGGAGGGTCGCTTGGCCCATGTCCCGTGTCCCGTGTCCCATGTCCCGTGTCCCGTGTCATGTGTCCCGTGTCATGTGTCCCATGTCCGATGGCATGTGTCATGTGTCATGTGTCATGCTTCTCGTGGCTCGCGGCGGCGCCGCGCTCCAGCAGGAGCCAGTATGGCCCAAACGCTTTGCCATGATGGTGGGCGATTGGAAGCTTCCTGTCCATCCTGCATGGTGTGGGGGTGCCGCCGCCCGTGACGCGCCCCGGCGGCCCGGCTGTGGCACTCTTCGCAGAACGACCGCCTGCCCCGGGGGAGCCGCCCGATGACCCGACCGACCGCCTCGTCCGCTGCCGCCAGCCACCCCCTCGTCGCCCGGCTCGCGGCGGGCCCGCTGCTGGCCGACGGCGCGATGGGCACCATGCTCTACGCCGAGGGCGCGAGCCTCGACGACTGCTTCGACGCCCTCAACCTCGAGGCGCCCGCCACGGTGAGCGCCATCCACCGGGCCTATCTCGAATCCGGGGCGGGACTCATCAAGAGCAACACCTTCGGGGCGAATCGCTTCAAACTGGCGGCGTTCGGGCTGGAGGGGAAGGTCCGCGCGATCAACCGGGCGGGGGCGAAACTGGCCCGGGAGGCGCGGGAGATCGCCGGCAGCGGCGCGCTGGTGGCCGGCTCGGCCGGGCCGACCGGGCGCACCCTGCAGCCGTGGGGCACCGCGGACCCGGCGGAGGTGCAGGCGGCCTTCCGCGAGCAGATCGAGGCGCTGCTGGAGGGCGGGGTCGACCTGCTCCTGCTGGAGACGTTCGGCTCGGTGGAGGAACTGGAACTGGCGATCGCGGCGGCGCGGGAGGCCTGCGACCTGCCGATTTGCGCGAGCCTGACCTTCGCGGAGGACGGCCGCACGCTGGGCGGAGCAACCCCGGAGGAGGCGGTGGCCCGGCTGGCGCCGCTGGGGCTGGCCTCGATCGGCGCGAACTGCTCGGTGGGGCCGCAGCGGCTGCTGCCGGTGGTGACGCAGATGGCCCACGCGCTGGCCGATCTGCCGCCAGACGCCCCGCACGCCCGCCGCCCGGCCCTCTCCTGCATGCCGAACGCGGGCTGGCCGGCGCAGGTGGCGGGACGGGTGATCTACCCGTCGTCGCCGGAGTATTTCGCGGATTTCGCGCGGCGGGCGGCGGCGCTGGGGGTTGGGATCATCGGCGGCTGCTGCGGGACGACCCCGGCGCACACGGCGGCGATGCGCGGGGCGCTGCTGCGGGCGGAGCCGGGCACGGTGTCGGTGACCTCCACTGCGCCGGCCACGGCGCAGTGG